>NZ_JBHFNQ010000129.1:0-30441 GCF_041929345.1 Floridaenema aerugineum BLCC-F46 | reverse complement strand
ACCAAACAAAGAAACCTTTGAAGGTACGTTGTTGCGCTTCAGCGCTACAGAAGAGCGCTAAAGCGCAACAACGTACCTTCTATTAATAGTTTGCGGTTGATCTTTCCTTGTGCATTGCGTGGCAAATTTTCTACAGCAATCCACTTTTTAGGATACTTAAATTTACTCAACTTATCTTCAATAGCTATTTTTAAATCATCAATATTAATATCAGGAATTTTAGGAACATAAATTGCTGTAACTATTTCACCCCATTGAGAATCAGGTAAACCAATCACACAAACATCCTCAACCATTTGAGTAGAAATAATTGCCGCTTCCACCTCATTAGGAAATACATTTTCTCCCCCTGTGATGATTTTATTACTGTTACGTCCAACAATTTTTAAGTAACCATTCTCATCAATATATCCTACATCATCTAACTGAAATTCTTCTTTATTAGCAAAGAATTCTGGATAATAACCTACCGTCAAAGAATCAGCTTTAATATTAATAAAACCTGTTTGATTTCTGCCTAATATCTCCCCATTTTCACCTTTAATTATGACTTTGGCATGAGGAAGAATTTGACCACTGGTATTATTTCCTGCCAAAAAAGCTTCGGGTTTCAAAGTGGCAATTTGAGATGCGGTTTCAGTCATTCCATAAGTAGGCGCTAACCGAATCCCGTAATTTCTCGATGTTTCTAAAAGTTCTAACCAAGCTGGTGCGCCGCCTAAAAGTGTTGTTTGAAACCGGGATAACCAAGTAGTTAAATCAGGTTTTTGTAGTAATCGTTGTAATTGAGTGGGAACCAAAGATATAAAAAACTCTGCTGGTTCAATATCATATTTTTCACCATTTTCTAGTAACTTTAAAGTAGAAACAGCTAATTTACCGCCACTGCTAAAAGAGCGCATAAATTGCATTAATCCACTTACATGATAAAGTGGTAAAATACAAAATGAGTTGACTTGTTCTAAATTAAAATACTGCTGAAAACCTATTACTGATGCCATTAAACTTTCCCAAGTGTGCATAGCAAAACGGATTTTTCCCGATGAACCACCAGTGGGGATCATGATTAAAGATGATGGATAATTAGGGATAGATGCTGTAGCTGTTATTGGCGTTTTTCTATAGTCAATCTCTGCCAAATCTCCCCAAATTAGATCCGGTTGTACTAAATTAAAAACCTGTTCCCATTCAGCTTTTACCGAATCTGGATTACATAGAAAAACATGGCAATTAGCAGCAGTTGCAGCAATGAAACTGGCGAGTAATTTTATCGGTTGTCGTTCAGCTATGAGAATTTTTAAAGGTGTTTTTAAATTAGCATTTTGAGTAAGTTCTAAATATAATTGTTGAGCTAATAAAGTAAATTTACGGCTATCATAACCAATTAACCAATTATCATTAGCACGTTTTTCTAAATAGATTAAAGGGTTTTCCATAGAGATGCTAACCATGTTTCTTCATCTTCCTTAAACCAGTGATTAATACCAAAACCTAAAGCGCGATTTTTCGGAGAAATTTCAGCCGCTAATTTTAATGCTGCTTCTCTCCCAATAGTGGTTTCAAATACGGAGGAAAAGACAACATCTAAGTTATTTTGTTGGCAAAACTCTCGCAGATGAAATGGCGAACCAGCAATGCAAGGTTTAATCACGAAAATTCCCCGCCAACCAAGTTGATAACAAGCTTTTAGTTGAGCAATTGTAGCTACTGATTCATCTAATGCTAGGGGTGTAGAATGTGTTTTACTTAACTCTAACATTGCCTTTTCTTCACCAACAGCTAAGGGTTGTTCTAGGAATTCTATTTGCCAATCATCGCAAATTTCTAACCACTCGATCGCTTTTTCCCAATTTAGTCCCCCGTTAGCATCTAATCTTACTTTTGCTTCGTTAGGTAATGCTTGAATTAGCTGTTTAAAAATGCCTATTTCTGCGGTTATTGGTAAAACGCCAATTTTCCATTTAAAAGTGCGATATCCTTCTTGCCAAAGTTTTTCCCATGTATGTAAAGCTGCTTCACCTGTAGGTAATAAAGCACTAAATTGGTGGTTTAAAGTTAGTTTTTGGGGTTGTTTAATTGCTGACCAAGCTGACTGAAAACCGAATTGACAAGCGGGTAATGCGTCGGGAATTAAAAAAATAGTTTCTGTGGTAATTTCCTTCCCTAGTTGGGAACAAAAATCTAAAGCTGCGGCTAAGGTTTCTGAACCAAACCAGGGAAGGGGGGCAATTTCTCCCCAACCAATTGTGCCTGTTTCATCGATTAATTTAATGATGATTCCCTCTCTTTTTTCCCAGTTACCATGACTGGTAGAGAGCGATCGCACAAACGAGCGTTGATAGGGACGAAATTGCAACTGATAAACCATTAAAAACCCGGAATTACAAACCCTAAACCTAACAACAAACCACTCCAGAAATGAAGAGTAACTGCAATAAATTTACAGTTACTCACTTTTTCTGGTTGATCGTGAAATTCAGCAACATGGCGAAATAATTTCAGCGCAAATGGTAAACTAATGAAAATTAACAAAGTCCAAATCGGAAAAATTTGCCAGCCTACAAACATGACAGTTAGTGCATAAATGCTACCGCAAACCCAAGGTAATAATTGTGAGCCTTTTTTAGTACCTAGTCTGACAATTGGCGATCGCTTTCCCGCAGCTAAATCATCTGCAACTTGATGAAAGTGGGAACAAAATAAAATTAAACTAGTGGTAATTCCCACAATTACCGAAGCTGCTATACTGGTCAGAGAAAAGGTTTGAGTTTGGCTATAGTAAGCAGCGGCTATTGCTAAAGGGCCAAAACAAATAAAACAGATGATTTCTCCTAAACCTTGGTATCCTAAACGGAAAGGTGGCCCTTGGTAAGTGTAGCCTAAGAAACAGCAAAGAATGACTATGCCAATTACAGTAAAGTCATGTTGCAGCCAAGCGATCGCGAATATTCCCAAAATCCCCAAAGCTAAAAATAGATTCCCCAGCCAAAAAATCAACGATTTATTACCTGTTAAATTTACCAGAGAATGAGCTTTATTTTCATCAATTCCTGTTTCGGAATCAAAAACATCATTACTTAGATTAATCCAGGCTACAATTAAAATTGCTGATATTAAAAAAGTGGCAAATATTCCCGCATGAATTATTTTTGTTTCGGCAAAAGCTACGGCTGTACCTACCCAAATCGGGATAATAGCAACGCTATACATGGGTGGTTTAATTGCAGCGTACCACAACTTACTGTTTGTCAACTTGATGGAATTGGTAGTCATCAGACAAAATTAATTTGAGTTTCACAATTTTAATCATTTTATGATTTTAATGGAGCAATGGTACACTCAAGATGCGAGCGTTTCCCATGCAAGAATCTGCCAATGCCTCCCGCCTAGCGATGCTGGGACTTGAGGCAGAGTGCTAACTTACTAGAGATACGCTCATTAATTCGGTTTTGGCAACCAAACTTAAAAAAAATTTGCAAACTTTTTTATCCATGCCAGTCACACAGCATCATGCAAATCTGATTCAGGATTGTCAGGAACTAAATCAGTTTCTTTCTGCTTGTAAACAAACCTTAAGTGAGAAAAGACCATCCAAAATCGTCAGTATTTCCTGGGAAGCAAAATCAATTGATCCTCTGGCAGTACTGGATAAAATTTGCCCAGCAGATGAAGTTCATTTTTATGGGGAAAAAGCGAAAAAAGCCGAAGCGATCGCCGCTTTTGGCACAGCAGTCAAATTTAAAGTAGCAGGAACTAATCGCTTTTCTCAAGTGCAGCAGTTTATCGAATCATGCCTTGCCAATACCACCGCTATTGGAGCCTTAGATTTACCATTTTCTGGCCCCCATTTCTTCTGTAACTTTACCTTTTTTGACGAAGATAATCACAGCGATCCTTCATTTCCCTCAGCAATGGTGTTTCTCCCCAAATGGCAAATCTCTTGTCAAAAAAATCGCTGCACAATTGTCAATAACATTCTCATAGATAGAAACCTTAACATAGAAAAAACTTGTGCAACTATTTGGGAAAAATACCAGGGAATTAACCTAACAAAAACCTTAAAATTTTCCCATGTACATGAGTATAAATTTACTTGGCAAACCAAAGATGTTACTGATAAAAGCAACTTCTATTCATCAGTATTATCAGCCTTAGAATTAATTCAGCAGGAACAGATTAGCAAAATTGTTTTGGCTCATGCGATCGATGTCAAAGCACCCAGACCTTTTAATCTAATTCGTTCCCTCCATAACTTGCGACAAAAATACCCTGACTGCCATGTATTTTCCCTCAGTAATGGCAAAGGTAAAAACTTCATTGGTGCTAGTCCCGAAAGGCTAATTAAAACTCAAAATCAAGAATTAGAAACCGATGCTTTAGCCGGATCGGCACCCAGAGGTAAAACTTTAGTAGAAGACGCTTACTTTGCCGAAAAATTACTGACTAGCCAAAAAGACAGAACCGAACATCAAATTGTCAGCGACTTCATCTTTCAACGCTTATCAAACTTAGGTTTAACACCACACAAACTGCCCATACCTAGCTTATTAAAACTATCCAACATTCAGCATTTATGGACACCAATTCGAGGTAAAATTCCCACATCAATTAATCCTTTAGAAATCCTAGCTGAACTGCATCCTACACCCGCCGTTGCTGGCGTTCCTAGAGACATTGCCCTCAAACAAATTCGCCGTTATGAAAAATTTAACCGTTCCGTTTATGCAGCACCAATAGGCTGGATAGATCACCAAGGAAACAGCGAATTTATAGTAGGAATTCGTTCGGCATTAATCGAAAGCGATCGCGCCAGACTTTGGGCAGGTGCAGGAATCGTCGCTGGGTCCGATCCCGAAAAAGAACTAGCAGAAATTCAACTAAAACTCCAAGCCCTTCTCAAAGCCCTAGCTTAAAAAAATCTCCCATCTTCCTCTGCGCTCTCTGCGTCTCTGCGGTTTATTAACTATTTCCATGTCCTTAGACTTTCGTAACACCAACACACTCTGGGCTTCCATTATTACCGAAACCTTAAAACGTCTCGGATTAACCACAGCAATTATTTGTCCAGGTTCGCGTTCTACCCCTTTAACTATCACCTTTGCCCAAGAAAAACAAATAGAAACCATCCCCGTATTAGATGAAAGATCGGCAGCATTTTTTGCTTTAGGAATAGCCAAACAAACCAACTTACCAGTAGCCTTAATCTGCACTTCTGGCACTGCTGGCGCGAACTTTTATCCCGCAATTATCGAAGCGAAAGAAAGCCGCATACCCCTATTAATTTTCACAGCCGATCGACCTCCCGAATTACGAGATTGCCATTCAGGACAAACAATAGATCAAGTAAAAATGTATGGCAATTATCCCAACTGGCAAACCGAATTAGCCACACCTTCCGTAGAAATAGGCATCCTCAATTACTTACGACAAACTATAGTTTACGGGTGGGAGCGATCGCTTTTCCCCACCTCCGGCCCAGTTCATTTTAACATCCCATTTCGTGACCCCCTCGCCCCCATTCCCGATCGTAATACTAATTACTTAAAATCCGCAATTTCCCTACAAAACTTCTTTGATTCTATCCAAAAAAAACAACTAGAATTACCAAACTATCCTTCATATTCCATCCTGCATCATTTGCAAGAATGGCGAAACTCTGAACGAGTAATTATTGTT
This sequence comes from Floridaenema aerugineum BLCC-F46, assembly GCF_041929345.1. Taxonomy (NCBI): domain Bacteria; kingdom Bacillati; phylum Cyanobacteriota; class Cyanophyceae; order Aerosakkonematales; family Aerosakkonemataceae; genus Floridanema; species Floridanema aerugineum. The sequence goes on along the minus strand of NZ_JBHFNQ010000129.1, from coordinate 24,765 downwards.
TGTGGTACTGCCAGCCCACCATTCCCGCAAGAATATTGTCAGGCAATTTCTCACCTTTCCCAAATCTTAAAAGCACCAGTTCTTGCCGAAGGACTATCGCCATTAAGAAACTACAAGCAACTTAATACCTATTTAATTTCCACTTATGATTTAATCCTGCGAAATCAACAAATTGCCCAACAATTAACACCAGAAATAGTCATTCAAATCGGCGATTTACCTACCAGTAAAGAACTGCGGACATGGCTAGAAACCACTCAACCAAAAAGGTGGATAATTGACCCCAGTCATCATAATTTTGACCCACTACACGGCAAAACAACTCATTTACGGATTTCCGTCGAACAATTAGCTAATCATTGCCAATTTGAAGCAAATATTAATAATAAATATCTCCAAATTTGGGGTAATTTTGAAGAAAAAATTAACCAAAAAATTAACCAAAAAATGACAGAAATAGAAAACTTATTTGAAAGTAAAGTTGCTTGGTTAATTTCCCAAAGTTTACCACCAGAAACCACAATATTTATTGCTAATAGTATGTCTGTGCGAGATGTGGAGTTTTTTTGGCAACCAAACAACTCGCGCATCCAACCTTTTTTCAATCGAGGTGCAAATGGCATTGATGGCACTTTATCCACAGCTTTAGGTATTGCTCATCGGCAAAAAAGTAGCGTTATGCTAACAGGAGATTTAGCTTTATTACATGATACAAATGGCTTTTTACTGAGGAATAAATTTGTTGGTCATTTAACAATTATTCTCATCAATAATAATGGTGGCGGAATTTTTGAAATGTTACCTATTTCTAAATTTGAGCCACCTTTTGAAGAGTATTTTGCTACACCACAAGATATAAATTTCGCTCAACTTTGTGCTACTTACAATGTGGAATATGAGTTAATTAATTCTTGGCAGCATTTACAGCAAAGATTGAATCCTTTACCAGAAAAAGGAATTAGAGTTTTGGAAATCCAAACAAATCGTAAAGCAGATGCTAAATGGCGACAAGAAAATTTAGGGAAATTTGCCCTATAGGTACGTAGTTGCGCTTCAGCGCCAAAGAAGAGCGCTAAAGCGCAACTACGTACCTCACGCTTTGGGTAGTTTTGCTTGTTGAAAAAGTTGCTCTGGGGTAAGTTCTAAACCCTCAAAAAGCCGATCGATCAACTGCATTTCTCCCGTATAATTCCGAGGTCGAGAATCAGCGTAAAATACAGTAATACTTCTTGCTTGATAGTCAACTAACCAAACTCTTTGTACTCCTGCTTCTAGGTAAGCGATCGCATCTTCCACCAACTCCCTAAAACTTTTTTCACCAGGCATAATATTAATAATTAACTCTGGTGCGATCGGACAAACTTCATCTTGCAGGGATTCAACAGGCAGATTTTCGTAAGGAATAAAAATTAAATCCGGTGTTGATAACCAATCTTCACCTTGACGAATTAAATTTATTTCCCATTTTATCCCAACTTCTCCTAATTCATCACCCCATACACTCAGAATTTTGTATAAAGCGCCAGTAACTCTGCAATGAAAAAGTTTCGGGAACATCTGCGTTACTGTTAATACTAATTGATTAGATTCAACTTTCTCCTCTGTTAAAGGCAAAGATACTTCTTCCTCTGCGGGAATAGCCTCTATATTGTAACCACCTATTTCCAGATTTTCCTCAGCAATTTCCTCATTTTCAGTTGCTAAACTTTCGTAATCATCTAACTCTAAATCTGGCTGTTTATCCGGCAATCCTGCACTATTTTCTGTGATGAGTTCATGATTAGCCTCTATTTCCATTTTCTCCTCGGAAATTTCTTCATTTTCCCTCGCTAAACCTTCCTGATTATTTAATTCTAAATCTGATTCTTTATCCTCCAATACTGCAACATTTTCTGTGATGAGTTCAGCAACTTTCGCTTCCGGTAATTCGGCAACTACGCCATTTTTATCAGCTTTTCCATTTCCATTTAATTGCTCATCTGCCCAATCTGAAGTACCATTTTGAATTGGTTCCTGTATTGCTACAACTGCGGGTGACTCTTCCCGGCGTTCATTAGACGCAATTTCCCCAAGAGAATTTTCTGAAGAAGTATGAGTAAGTGGTGTGTTTGCTTCTGTCTCTTCTCTTACTTCTGAAGCTGAGGAATTAGGATTTTCATTGGGATTTTTCGGCTTTTTCTTAAAGCGATCGACTATCCATTTAATTAACTTTTGTCCCCCATTCAGATTAACTAATAAGAAAACTAAACCTATTCCACCAAAATATAAACCAATTACTGCTCCCGCTAACAAACTTTGGGTTAAAGGATCGGTAGAAGGTGTTAAAATTGCTCCCAAAACTACCCCACCCATCATTACATATCGCCATGCAGAGAGCATTTGTTTAGCACTTACAATCCCAATAAATCCTAAAATTATTTGAATTACGGGAACTTGAAATGCTAAACCCGTACTTAATAAAAGCAACAAGACAAATTCAAAATACCTATCAATTGACCACAACTGCTCTACAACATCTTCCCCATAATTGATGAAGAAAGTAATCGCAGCTGGAATTAATAGCTTATAAGCAAATACTAATCCCCCTAAAAATAGAAAACTAGAACCTAAAACTACTGGCCCTAAAATCCGTCTTTCACCACGAGTTAACCCCGGCAAAACAAACAGGATTATTTGGTACAAAATAAACGGACTAGCTACCAACAAACCGCTATATCCGGCAACTTTCAAAGATACAAAAAAGAACTCCCCTGGAGCCAATTGCAGAAACTTAATTCCTTGAGCCGGAACTTCTAATAATTGGACAATGGGCTTGACAAAAACGAAACTACCTGCTACTCCCACCGCTACGGCAATCAACGCATAAAAAATCCGTTGGCGTAACTCCTCCAAATGGTCGAATAGGGACATCTCCACTTCGTCGGGGAGTTCATTGAGGTATTTATCCTCGTTGCGATCGCTCACTGGTGCAACTTTGCTGCTAGCTGTTTCCTGAAAATCTGGCTCTCTTGCGGTACTTAACTCTGGTGAAGGCATTGCGGGTTCTTTCTAGTCCAAGACTTTAACTTATTTTATCTATCTTCCACAACTATGGGGCGCTTAAACCAGGGAGAAGGCTTTAATCGAAAATCGATTTTCGATTGACCCTTGTGAAAATTTATGTAACACTGCTCCGAAATGAGTAATTTGTCTACTGAAGTTACTGTTTTAAATAATATGCTGCCAGATTTTGATTTGGCACTTATTAAGTTAAAATCACACAGGTAAGAAAGACAAATTAACAATAATCCAACCAAGGAGTAGCCAAATGCTTAAAATTTGTTTGTACATGAAAGACAACCATGAACAAAAGTCAAAACAACAAATAATTGAATTTAGTAGAATTCCTAATATGGGAGAATTTATCGACCTTGGTTATAATCTCTACCGAGTTTTTTTAGTTTGTCATAGCCCCTATAATGCTGAATATCAAGCCACAGTCGCAGCAGTAAAAACCGACTGGCATAGTTGTGAGACATTAATCGATCAAAACCAAAGATTATAAAAAATACTATGGTTTGATGATATGCCATCTCCAAAAATAAATATGGAAAAACTGAAGTATGAAGGATAAATTGTTATTAATCCTTCATACTAATGGGACGAATAATCAATAGTTTTAAGAGCCAACTTCTGGATTAGGGATGAAACGACTTATGACCGTATTGAGTGAGCATTTGAGCTATTTGGGGATTGTACAACCGTAAATAATTCCAGTAGTTTTCAAATACGTGCTCAACGTAGCCTTTGGTTTCAGGAAAAGGAATATATTCCACAAATTCATCTGGGTCTGTAAATCCCAACTCATTGATCCATTTAGACACATTTCCCGGCCCAGCATTGTAACTGGCAACTGCTAACAATGAGTTATTGTTGTAAGTCTCATGGGTATGGTCTAAATACCAAGTACCTAACCTGATATTATCGTTGGGATTTTCCAAGTTATAATCTTTCACACTGATTTGTTGAGCCACCCACTTACCAGTAGCAGGCATAATTTGCATTAAGCCTACCGCACCAGCAATAGAACGAATATCAGTTTCAAATCGGGACTCTTGTCGCATTAAAGCAGTGACTAATAAAGGATTCAATTCATGCTTTTGCGACCAAGTTTCTGTATATTCCAAAAATGGGAAAGGATAGAGAGATTTCCAATAAAGGGGTAGTTGCTTAAAAGCAGTAATTTCTGCTTCTTCTTCGGGATTATCTCGCCACCAACTGAGGCTTTCTATCTGATTAAGTCCGCGAATATTTTCACCTACAGTTAGCAGTAAAATTCCATCAGTTAATTGTTCTGCTACTGTGGGTTTAATGAAGTTGTCAAACTCAGTTTGCCAAAGCGTCCAAGCATCTTTATCCTGACCTAATTGATGCAGTTCTTGTAATGCTGGCGATCCGGCTGGTAACTTTGGTCTTTCTTGGGGGCGGACTACTTGGGGTAACTTTTGGCGCACGGTGTTAAAATCCCCCACATCTAAGCCCAGCATGGTAGCGGAACGCCAAGCGTAGAAAGAGCCAGGATATTTGGAGAGGACAAATTCAAAGGCACTTTTGGCATCTTGGGAACGTCCTAAGCGCTGGGCCCATTTGCCTATCCAAAAACCCGCTTCTGGGGCTAATTCATGGTCAGGATTTTCTTTAGCAATTGGTTCCGCCCACCGCCAAGCTGCTAAGTAATCACCTCTTTTGGCAATTTCTTTGGCTGATTGCCAACGAAATTCAGTTACGGCATCAGAATTACCGTATTTTTTTAATACTAATTTTCGGATTTGGGAAGCTGATTGGGTACTTCCTAACCTGTCAAGAATTTTGGCTTTTCCTAATAGAGCTTGACCAGCATGAGTGGGGAATTTTTCGATAACTTTATCGAGATAAAATATCGCATCTTCTGGCTTACTACTCATCTGCGCCATCCGAATCAAAGCTAAACCTGTATCTTTAGCTTCTGGGAAAGTATTGATTAATCTTTGATACTGGGCGATCGCACCACTCCGATCGCCTCCCAGTTGTCTTCCCCGCCCCGAACGGTATAAATTCAGCGGCGTAGTTGGCGCACTAGCATAAGCCATTCCCGCCTCATCATACTCTCGCCTTTGCCAATAGGTAAAAGCAATTACTTCCCAATCTTTTGCTGTTAATTGCCCCCGGAATTTAGTTGTTAATTGATTGATTGTCCGACTAACTACTTTGTCATCATGAGAATAATGTAGTAACATCCTCCACAATGGCAATTGTTGCGGGTCTTTTTTCAAGCGTTCCTGAACAATTTCCAAAGTCCGGGGATGATTGGGAAATTTCGCGATCGCTTGTTCCCAAAGTTGGGCATCCTTGCGCCCCAAAACAAACAACGCCTCCGCCGCTACCGGATTATCTGGATAATTTTTGAGCAATTGTTTCCAAGCTGCATTAGCTTTCTTTTGATCTTTAATACTCTCATAAGCTTGAGCGCGTTTGAGAGCAATATGCGGCGCTAAAACTGAATATTCTTTTTCCAACCCTTCCAACCAAGGGAGCGCTTCTTTACCTTGTCCACGCTCAATTAAATCACTCGCCAACAAATAACGCGCTCGACTGCGATCGGACGTTTGTGCTGCTGTCAATGCTACCACTGGTACCGATGAATTCTGACCAATTTCTAACAGCTTTGTCACTCGTTGTTCTGGTGGTAAACTAACTAAAGGCAGAATTTCTGACTTCGGCTCCAAGTTAAACTGACCAGTCATTGCTCCCGACTGTTGCCAATCGCTCCATTTGTTGGTGACAACACCAACTCCTATGAGTAAAGCAGACATTCCTACACCAATAACCAGAGGAATTGGGTGGTTTTTCAGTGGCTTTCGCATCTTTAGTTCTCACAACCCAACAATCACAGCATCTTGTTTTGATTCAATATTCCATATCCAAAAAAACAAGATGGGAGTAAGTCTACATGATTATGGTTTGTTAGGGTAGAGAGTAAAGATACCTCAAGTTGATCGATACTGTTACAGATACTAGATAGGTGGTATAAGCAGAATGGAATTTCGAGCTAGGGATACTGGGCGTTTAAACTGGTCTGGAGATGGACTGGCAATTGGATTTTTTGAAGATGCGGTAGAGTTAACTGGGGATCTAGCAGAGCTAGATCAAAAATTTTCCGGTGTCTTGCAAGAATTAATTGCTGAGACCGAATTTAAGGGCAAAGTCAACAGTAGTGCTGTCACTCGCGTTGGCAGCAATAGCCCTGTTCGTAAGTTAATCTTGGTGGGCTTGGGTAAGGCCCAAGAACTGGAATTAAATACTTTAAGGCTAGCAGCAGCAACAGTGGCTCGGTTAGCGAAAAAGGAAAAATGCAAGACTCTGGGAATTAGTTTACCAGTGTGGCAAAATGACCCAAGTTTAACCACTGGTGCGATCGTCGAAGGAGTAGAATTAGCTCTTTACCAAGATCTTCGCTTTAAATCAGAATCAGAAGATAAAGGTTTACAACTAGAACTAGTAGACTTAATCGGATTAGCTGGTCAAGAAGCGGCGATCGAGCAAGCAAAAAAAATTACTTCTGGCGTTAAGTTAGCACGGGAATTAGTAGCCGCACCAGCTAATGCCGTGACTCCCATAACGTTAGCCGAAACAGCGCAAAACATAGCCAATGAATATGGTTTAATTGCCGAAATTCTGGAAAAAGAAGATTGTGAAAAGTTAGGTATGGGAGCTTTTTTGGGTGTAGCCCAAGCTTCTGATTTACCACCTAAGTTTATTCATCTTACTTACAAACCTGAAGGCAGCCCCCGGAAGAAATTGGCAATTATCGGTAAAGGTTTGACTTTTGATTCTGGTGGGTTAAATATTAAAGGTGCAGGTAGCGGCATCGAAATGATGAAAATCGATATGGGTGGTGCTGCGGCGACTTTGGGTGCGGCACAAGCGATCGCTCAATTAAAACCAGATGTGGAAGTTCACTTTATTTCTGCGGCTACAGAAAATATGATTAGCGGTCGCGCTATTCACCCCGGCGATGTGTTAAAAGCTTCCAATGGTAAAACTATTGAAGTTAACAACACCGACGCAGAAGGACGTTTAACTTTAGCTGATGCTTTGGTGTTTGCTGATAAACTGGGTGTGGATGCGATCGTTGATTTAGCTACCCTCACAGGTGCCTGTGTCATTGCTTTAGGTGATGATATCGCTGGTTTATGGAGTCCTGACGATAATGTAGCTAATCAGTTACTCGCAGCCGCCCAAGCAGCTGGGGAAAAAATTTGGCGAATGCCAATGGAAGAAAAATACTTCGATGGGTTAAAATCGACAATTGCAGATATGAAGAATACAGGCCCCCGCGCAGGTGGTTCCATCACCGCTGCTTTATTCCTCAAGCAATTTGTTAAAGAAACACCTTGGGCACATTTAGACGTTGCTGGCCCTGTTTGGACAGAAAAAGAAAGTGGTTACAACAACGTTGGTGCAACTGGATACGGTGTACGTACTTTAGTAAATTGGGTGCTTAGTTAATCTAACGAGAGCCCCGACTTCTTTAAGAAGTCGGGACTCTGAGAGTTGTTAAAGTTGCTACAGATAAATAAAATTTTATTTGCAGTTAAAGATTTTCAGATCGAGGGAAAATTAGCCAACAAATTCGCCAATTTTTTCAGGAAAATGTTATTTATTATAGAATCCCAAACAACAACTTATTAGATGCTAATCTTAACAGTAGGGAATTTCTGGAATATCAACCTGACCGCTGCTAACCCCGTATGTAGTATTAAAGGGTGTTGTTCTGATTAATAATAAAGCAGTTTGGTTTATGTTTGTGAATCACGCCTAAGTTTTACCCTTCTACCCCCTGCCAAAACATTTAGTGCAACCAAACCCAACATTGATTCGTCAGCTTATGAAAAACTTCCCAGATTTTTCTAAACAAGGTTATCAAGTGCAGAAAGAGTTAGGCCATAATCGTTCTTGTGGTCGAGTGACTTATTTAGCAGTTGATACAAAAACTTATCTGCCTGTAGTAATTAAACACTTTCAGTTTGCTCAATTAGGTGCTAGTTGGACAGACTACGAAACAGTGGAAAAAGAAATTCAATTATTGCGCCACCTGAATCATCCGAGTATTCCCAACTATTTAGACTCGTTCCAAACACCTTCCGGTTTTTGTTTGGTGCAAGAGTATAAACAAGCGCCATCTTTAGGTCAACCACGTTACTTTAACCCCCGGGAAGTTAAAGAAATTGCTGTAGCAATTTTGGAAGTTTTAGTATATTTGCAACAGCAAAACCCACCAATAATCCATCGTGACATTAAACCAGAGAATATTTTGGTCGATCGCCAAAATGAATTCAAAGTTTACTTAGTAGATTTTGGTTTTGCTCACATTGGCAGCGGTGAAGTAGCGATTAGCAGTGCCGTAAAAGGTACACTAGGCTTTATGCCACCGGAACAATTGTTTAATCGTCAGTTAACAGAAGCTTCCGATCTCTACAGTTTAGGTGCTACCCTAATTTGTTTGTTAACTCAGACGAAATCAACCCAAGTTGGTAATTTAATTGATGACCATTATCAAATTAATTTTAAGCATTTGGTGCCACAACTCAACCCAGAATTTATTGAATGGTTAGAAGAAATAGTTGCACCGAACTTGAACGATCGCTTCGATAATGCTCAAGATGCTTTAGAAGCACTCCAATCTATCGACGTACTAGTTCACGACTCTACCAAAGAATCCGGCACTGCCCTAAAATTGCACAAAAAAGCAATTCCAGTACTAGCTTTTGGAGCTTTTTCATTAATCAGCTTCTCTCTAGCAACTTATTCCAAAGTAACAGCCGAGAATCAGCGCCTTAAACAGCTAAATGTCCAACTCAAAGATCAAGTATATAATAGCAAGCAATCAATGATAGATTTGCTGCTAAAAACTCGTCAATGTCCCCAATGCGAGTTAGGAAATACCTATTTAGTTGGTGCAAACTTAGAAAATGCAGCTTTAAAAGGCGCTTACTTGGTAAATGCTAACTTGGAAAATGCCAATTTAGAACGCGCTTATTTAGCTGGTGCAAATCTCCAAGAAGCTAATTTGAAAAATGCTAATTTAGAAGGTGCTAATTTAGGTTACGCTAACCTACTATCCGCCAAAATAGAAGGCGCTGACTTAAGAAAAGCGAATCTTTGGGGTGCTAAGTTAGGCGGCTACGTTAACTTTAGAAGTGCCAATTTAGAAGGTGCAAATTTAGGTTACGCTCACCTTACAGGTGTCTACTTCGGCAATGCTAACTTGAAAAATGTTAACTTTTGGGGTGCTAATTTAACAGGCGCTTTCTTAGGAGGTGCCAAGTTAGGCAATGCTAAGTTAAAAGACACAAATTTAGCAGGTGCTAATTTAGCCGATGCAGACTTAGATGCTGCTTATTTAGAAAGTGCAAATTTGGCTGGTGCCAAACTATTAGGTGCTTATTTGGAAAATGCAGATTTAACCAAAGCTGACTTAGATGGTGCAGATTTGCGCGGTGCTAATTTGAAAGGTGCTAATTTAAGTAACGCAAATCTGCGAGGTGCAAATCTGCGAGGTGCAAATCTGCAAAATGCGAATCTAGAAGGCGCAAATGTCCGCGAAACTAATCTAAAAGGTGCAACAATGCCTGATGGATCGACATATAAATAAATCGCTTTTTCTGTTTAATTAACTTTTAAAAGGCATCCATTTCGGATGCTTTTGTTTTTGATAAATTACGGAAATGTGGGGGAAAATTATCCAAAAGAAATTTTCCCCAAAAAATTATGACTGGCGCTATTGTTCTGGGTTAGATCCTGATCATCCAGATCGATCGCATCTCTATGCTACGTTAGCATCAACTTAGCGACTGCGATCGATCAAAAGCGCCACAGTTCTAGGCGATCGCTAAAAGTACAACCCTCATATTTTTTAGCATCTCAGCTACAATAGGTTATAGTTATCTGCTTAGTCATTATGAATACTACAGACATTCGCGAGCAAGCAAAGGAATATGTAGAGCAACTGTCAGCAGAAAAACTCCTTGTAGCTGTTGACTTTTTAGCCTATTTATTAGAGCGAGACAGCAATGAAGCCACGGAAGAATTATTGCAAATTCCCGGTTTTCAAGAAACTTTTGCCAAAGCTAAAAAAGATATAGCAGCAGGTAAGGTGATTCCAGTTGACCAACTCAAACGAAAATACTGATTTATATACAGTTGTCGTTAGTTCTGACGCGCAAGAGTTTTTTGAAGCAGCATCGGCTCAATTGCAACTCGCGGAACATCTTCAAAAGAAATAAAACAAAAGCTCTGAGGAGAAAAACTTAACTTTATTGAATACCTTTAATTGTATAATTATTAAAATTAATCTATAACTAAAGCGAATTTTGGAACCAACGGAAGCCCAATACATCATTATTAATGCTTTAGAAACTTTAGAGTTGCTGCAACTGCAAACCTTCGATCCAGATCGGGGAAATTGGTATATCAGCACTCCTAGCCCTATCTTACCATTGGCAATGATTTTGCCCAGCGGCAGTATTTCAGGAGTTAATTTATCAGTCGATCGCACCAGGGAAGCAACTGCTCAATATTTGGTGATTAATGCTTTGGAAACTTTACAGTTAATTGAATTGCGAATTTTAGATTCGGAAACCAGAAATTATTATATTCGTACTCCCAGTCCTTTGTTACCTGTTGCTATGATCTTAGAAAGTGGCGAAATTGTACCGACAGATTGGATGTTATAACTATGAGAGAGCCTACGGAATTGGAAAAACAACAATATCAGCGGATGATAGAACTCTCCGATTTAGCTAGAAAACGCTACTTAGAAGCAGGGGGAGATTCTCGGCGTGCAGCAGATGATAAATATATGACTGCTGAGGAGAAGAAAGAATTTTTGGAGTTAGGGCGAATAGTTTTTGGTGTTGGAATTAGAGATGATGAAGGAAAGCGCCAGTCTGTTAGTTCTTAATCGAATAGCGATCGCATCTCTTGCTACGTTAGCATCAACTTAGTCACTGCGATCGATCAAAAGCACCACAGTTTTAGGCGATCGCTAAAAATGCAACACTCATATTTTTTTAGCATCTACTCAAACCGATTTTTAGACTCTGCATGACTTCTGGGAATGCTAGAAATAGGTTCACTTTTCTGAGCTAACACACTTCCTGATTAACCAACTAAGCAAACATCAACCTACCTTTTGCTTCAGGAATTTGACGACCTAATTCTTTAGCAGTTTCAATCCATTCTTGCATCACAATTTCTACATTTTGTAAAGCTTCTTGATAACTTGCACCATCAGCAGCACAACCTGGTAATTCTGGTACTTCGGCAATAAATGCCTCATCTTCGTTACTCCAGTAGAGAATGATTTGATAATGCACGATCATTTTAATTACCCAGCTTATACTTAAAAATTACTATACTCGTATATTGTTTTGATGATGAACTGGTTTATAATTTTGATTAGCACTCAGCAAGTCCTATAAGTTTAATATAAATTTAATGTCAATTGACTTAACGGCTGATAATTTGATACCCCTTTCCATCCAAGAACGTAAAGCACTAATTTTACATTATGCTTCATTAATCGATGTAATTAACATAAGAGACGAAGATTTGCATAATGCTTACAAATTGGGAAAAGTTATTTCCTCAATAGCATCAGCCTATTTTCAAAATCAAATTGAACAAGATAATCTAAATGAATCTTTTTTAAAATTAGATAGGCAATCTCAGCTAATAAGTAGTAAAACTGAGAAATTTGCTGAAGATTGTATTGAATGGCTAAAAGAAGATTTTGCAAGAAAAAAGGCCATCCTAGAGCATCATCCTAACCCAATTAATCTTTTTGAACTTTGTGGAGCTAAATTACTAGTTACTAGCAACTCTGTCACCAGAACACTTAGTACAAAAATGGGGCGACTCTGGGAAGAAATAGCTAATATTAGCCCTTATGTAATCATACCAGAATTTGAATTTGGAATTAAAATTACAGGTATTGATATTGTTATCCTCTCAGAAGGAATAGTTAAATTTGCACAATTAAAAACTCTCAAAGGTACATTAACTGGTTCTCAAATACCTAGAGCTAAAAAAGAATTAGGTATTCATGAAAATCCTTTGTTCATAGCAGCTTTTGATTTGGGTTCATGGACATTTCCTAGAACCCCTGATATTCCTCGCATTGCTGGTAAGGAATTTTGGGATACCATTCATCTAAATTATGAGCTTGTGGAAAATCATGTGAGGAATATGCTACAGAGAATTGACAAAGCTTTTGCTGAATTAGCTGCTAGCTAAATATGATTCAAAGTTTATAAAGAAAACAGCGATAACTGTTCAGCAATCTCTTTGCCTTTTGGCTTATTTCCTTGAATCAAATCGAAAAGATAGCTACCTATTTCTTTAGCTAGTAGTACTGGAACTGCATTACCAATTTGTTTGTATTTAGAAGTTACTGAACCATAAAAAATCCAATCATCTGGAAAAGTTTGAATTTTGGCACATTCGCGCACACTTAAAGGACGCAATTCTACAGGGTGACACATATCTGTTGCTTTTTGATGCGGACTCGTCGTTACTGTTGGTGAAGGTTTATCCCAAGATAATCTTCTGTAAAAACCAACTTTTCCGCCTCCTGAATCGTAAGCGCCTCCCATTGCTTCTTTTATTAATTCTTTTGGTAAATCTCTCCAGTTTTGTCCTGCTTTTAAGAGTTTCAAATACTTTAATCTACTTTCTGAGTAAGCAATAAATTCTAGTTCTGGATCGATTAAATCTGTTAAAGCGTCTCTTAAAGTACGCCACTTGGGTAAACTTTTTCCATTTTGGCAATATTTAGCTAAGGGAAAGGTAACAGATTCATTATCTCTAGAACCAATAAATATGACTCGTTCTCTATTTTGAGGAACACCGTAATCTGCTGCTTCTAAAAGATTATAAACTACGCTGTAACCTAGTTCTTTCATTTCGCTTAATACGACCTTTAAAGCAGCACCAGACATTTCATCAGGTTCTAATGGTGGGTGATTTTTTCCCCTTTGGTTAATTGGTCTATGACGAATAGGTGCAGACAGCAAACCTCTCACATTTTCCATTAAGAAAAATCGGGGTTGAACTTCTTTAACAATGCGAATAAAGTCCATAAATAAACTGCCGCGTGGGTCGATTACTGAACCTCTTTTTCCAGCAGTACTAAATGGCTGGCAAGGTGGGCCACCAGTCACTAAGTCTACTTCACCAGGACGCAAAGCGCGGTCTAATTTTAAAACTCTTCCTCCTTCCGCAAGTAAATCTTGGCTACTGACTTTTTCTATCTCTCTGGGAACTGCGCTTTCTTGAAGATGCGATCGATTGAGTGCGATCGTTCTTGTAGCATCCCGGTCTTTTTCAACTACACTTATTGTGTGAAATCCCGCTTGTTCTAACCCCAAGTCTAGACCAAAAGCACCCGCAAAGAGGGAAATAGAAATAGCTTTACCGTCTATCATGTTTGTGACAAATCTCTTTACTGAGATAAGAGTAGTATAGATTTACTAGATTGGTTCTAAATTTAACACAAATCTCGGTAAAACATCTTCTCCTGATAAACTAGCAGGAGATTCTAAAACTTCAACTTCTCTACCTTGTCGGTAAATTTCTACTCTTCGGGAAGCTCGAACAATCAACCACCCCAAACGAGTACCATTTGCTAAATACTCCTGCATTTTTTCTTGAGTTGCAGTTAAACTATCACTTGGCGAAAGTAATTCAACTACAAAATCAGGACAAAGGGGAAGAAATCTTCTTTTTTGTTCAACAGTTAAAGCATTCCAACGTTCTAAAGGTATCCAAGCAGCGTCAGGAGAACGATCGCCACCATTTGGTAATTTAAAACCTGTAGAAGAATCGAAAGCAATACCAGTACCATCAACATCTGTCCAATTAAATAATTGTTGGGTCAATCTACCATTTCGATTTCCCGTCTCTCCTCCCGTCGGTGGCATGATAATTAATTCTCCATTAGCATTGCGTTCAAATCTCAAATCGCGGTTATCCTGACAAAGCTGGAAAAATTGCTCGTCTGTCAGTTTAATGATGGAATTGAAGTTAACAGTGAGAGCATTCATATTGAGATTTTACATTAGGTAATGTTTCTATTTAATATTTTATTCTGGTTATTAATGGTTTGTGCGATCGCATCTCTTGCTACGTTAACATCAACTTAGTCAGTGCGATCGATCAAAAGCGCCACAGTTATAGGCGATCGCTAAAAGTCCAACCCTCATATTTTTTTTAGCATCTACTCAAACCGATTTTTAGACTCTGCATGATTTCTAGGAATGCTAAAAATAGGTTCACTTTTCTGAGCTAAGACACTTCCTGATTAACCAACTAAGCAAACATCAACCTACCTTTTGCTTCAGGAATTTGACGACCTAATTCTTTAGCAGTTTCAATCCATTCTTGCATCACAATTTCTACATTTTGCAAAGCTTCTTGATAAGTTGCACCATCAGCAGCACAACCTGGTAATTCTGGTACTTCGGCAATAAATGCCTCATCTTCGTTACTCCAGTAAATTATAATTTTATAACGCATCTTCATTTTGATTCCCCTTATTTTAGTTATTCTACAGTTTCATATACTAAGATTTACTAATCGCTAATACAGGCACAAAAAAACCCACTAGTTAGTGGAGTGGGTTTTATTATACTTAATATTTATTTAGTTAGCCTGATAGCCAGTAAGTACTGGTTACTTCATATCTTGGGTATTACTGTTTGATCGCTGCTTCAAGCGCTTTTAGCCTTTCCGCTACTTGCGCTGTATATTCAGCATTCTCAGTTTCTTTCACCTTAGCGTTATGAACTCGAAGTACGACAGGAATACTACCGACAAAGATAGTAGCTAACCCTGCCGGAACAGGAGGTGCATTGCAGGCGGTTAAGATACCCATAACAACAGCCCCCGCTATATCAAAGACATAACAAAGGTTGTTTTTTTTGTTTCGAGAGTTTTCTCTGGTTGGCATTTTTTGCTTTTTGTGCGTGGACAAGACAAACGCATCCTGTGAAAAGGAAGCTATTTGCCTTTTTCGGAAAAAAATATCTTGCGATACTTTTTATCCAGAAAATAATAAGTCTGAAAACCAGAGTTGCTGCGCTATAGGCTGTTTAGATACTCCTTTACGATATACTCCAGTAAATATTATACACGCTAGTAATACAGATATTAGATCTGAAGACTTGCTAGAACCAAGAAAAACTCTTCTAGTCTTCAAATAGTATTGAGAATGATACTTTGGGGTTATAGCAAAATTTTATGCGTGAGTGTTTTATCAATAAATAATATTGATTTAAAATATTTCAGCGATTTGGCAACGAGAAATCAAGACTTTCAACGCTTAAATGTTTTCGTGCTGCTAGATGGGTTTACTCTGGGTTCGTTAATAATGAGATAATTAACTTATAAGCTGAGAAAAAATAAACTAATGGATAGTGTACAAAGAATTAGAAGAGTTACTGCTCAAAATTTCATCTATTGTTTACGGCTTGAGTATGTTAATGAAATAGAGCATAAAGATGGCTTTAATATTGTAAATTCAGATGCTATTTACTGGGGAATGACATCCAACCTAGAGCAACGGATGAAACAACATTTGGATGGTGAAGTATTATCAACTTGTCAAGAACTTACTCTTGATGGTTGGCGTAGTCATATAAACATTCTCTACACAGTAGCATTTAACTCTAAACGTGACGCGGAATTAGCAGAGAAGAAAGCGTGGGAAAAATCTGGTTATGGGCAAGGCACCAAATATTCATGTGCAGGTACAGTTGCAGAAATGAATTTAGCTTATCGTCATCTTCTCGATTTGGGATGGGATGGACGGCAATTTGGTCTTAAATATTTTATAAAATTAATGCCCAGGTATTTAAGCCTTTGGGACGAAACAGATCCCTACCTCAAACTAGAATCAGAAGTAAATCGCAAGCCAACTATAACTGAGAAATTGAAAGAACGAAGAAGACAAAAAATTCAAGAATTAAGAGCACAAAAAAAATTCAGCCAGGATTTTTCAGGAAACGAGGATATTCCTGGCTGATTTGCTAACAGTCCGTGTTAATTTCTCCGATTGAGAATTGTTCCCTCTCCATTACAATGTCTGCAAATTCGTATCTGCTGTGTTCTTGGCATACCAAGAGTTTCCCATACTGGTGCAATACCAGTGCCTAAGCAATTTGGACAAACAACTTTTTCAGGTTTTGTTTTCATATATATATATGTGTGGCTTGACATTGATAGGGTACTAATTTGATAATTGTATTGTCTGGGCAAATAAGGTTAGATTGCCTAATCTTTATATTTTTTCATAATTTAATTCTTGCAAAAAATAGTATAAGCTACTATTTTAAACACAACTGTTATCAAAAGCCATAATACTAATCATACAAAATTTATTTTGATGCCTGACTCTTCAAGAACTTCTGTTAACGTACCCATTACCTCACATTCCTCGAAAAACGCTTCTAAAGCTTGTTGAACAGATTGTCTGGCTTTTTCGATCGTTTCCCCAAAACTAGAAACATTTAAATCTGGGCAAATTCCTATATATAAATCACCTTCTTGTAGAATCTCAATTCTTACTTCTATTTTCCCTATCACAGCTTTTTTAAACCTCTCACTCTAAAAAAAATATGCGACTAGATTGTAAATTGTTGTAGAGACGTTGCATGCAACGTCTCTACAACAATTTACAATCTACAATTTACTACAATTTACAATCTAGCAACGTTTCTACTATCTAGAATAACATTTTTACATCCACAGGTTTTCGGGATTTTTACATTCATTTTCCCATTTTGCTGGGTTGTTAATAATATATTTGCGAATTCGATCTAAAGCACTACTATTACGAATAACATGATCATAAAATCGGGGTTGCCAAGCGAAAGATTCATAACCATTAATATGACACCAACGACTAACAGCAGATTTGTAAGAACGCATAATAACACTCAGACTTCCTGCTTTGGGTGATATTTCCGACATTGCTTGGGAAATGCCATAGTTATCATCTGCTGTTTTCCTTTGATTTGTTGGTGTTGGTGCTGTTGTTGTTTTTGTAGAGACGTTGCATGCAACGTCTCTACATTCAGCAGCGTCTCTACATTCTGGATGGTCAATAATTATGATTCCATGTATATGATTCGGCATTATTACATAAGCATCTAAGTAAGTATATTTAAAATGACTAGGAATGTTTAACCAGAATTCTTCTGCTATTTTTCCAATTGCTGTTAATTGTATTTGATTGCCGATCGCCTCCCCCAAAAAGCACAACTTTTGATAAGTACAAATAGTAACGAAATACCACCCATTATTAGAATAATTATAATCTTTTAATCTGATAGATTCACTTTTATACTTGTCTTTAAATCTTGAGTCTGTCATAATTTTGCAGTGAATATCGATTCATAAAATTAATAATCAATGCCCATCTATAAAGGAAAAATAATCATAAAATGTAGAGACGTTGCATGCAACGTCTCTACATTTTATGATTATTTTTTTGCCTATTCTACGCCTTCAATTCGATCCTCAACCTCCTGATACAACTGGCGCAACAAATCCAAATTGCTTTCATTTGTTTCCCAATAACCACGACCATTCGCTTCCAACAAAGTAGTTACAACTTTGCGGAAAGAATGGGGATTTAAATTCATCAAACGCTGACGCATTTCTTCATCTTTGATGAAAGTGCTGTTAGCATCCTCATAAATCCAGTTATCGACAGCGCCAGCAGTTGCACTCCAACCCATTGTATTTACTAAACGTTTGGAGAGTTCCCGCACACCTTCGTAACCGTGAGAAAGCATACCCTCGTACCACTTGGGATTTAACAGTTTGGTACGCGCATCTAAACGCACGGTTTCTGATAGTGTCCGTACCTGTGCATTGGCGGTTGTGGTATCAGCAATGTAGGATACTGGTGTCTTACCATCACCGCGCAATTTAGCGACAACTTTGGTCGGGTCGGAATCGTAATAATGGGAAACGTCTGTTAAGCTAATCTCGGAAGAATCGAGGTTTTGGAAAGTTACTTCCGCAGTTTTTAAGGAAGATTCAAAAATCTTTCTTGACTCTTCCATCATCCCAGGATTATCAGCACTGAAGGCGAAAGATTTGCGGTTGAGGTACATTTCTTGTAACTCTGCTTCGCTGTCCCAAGTGCTGTTTTCTACTGCTAGGTTGATGTTAGAAGAATAGGAACCGGAAGCGTTAGAAAATACGCGAGTTGCAGCTTGTCGCAAGTTAATTCCCATTTCTTCTGCTTGCTGCAATGCGTGTTTGCGAACAAAGTTCATTTCTAAAGGTTCTTCTGCTTCTGCTGCCATCTTAATTGCTTGGTCTAGCAGGTTCATTTGGTTGATGAACAAATCGCGGAATACACCGGAACAATTGACTACAACATCAATTCTGGGACGACCTAATTCTTCTAATGGAATTAGTTGCAATTTATTCACTCTTCCTAATGAATCAGGAATGGGTGTTACACCCACCATCCACATAATTTGGGCGAGAGATTCGCCGTAGGTTTTGATGTTGTCAGTTCCCCAAAGTACGCAAGCAATTGTTTCGGGCCAGTTGCCGATTTCTTCTCTTTGTCTTGCCAACAATCTGTCAACAACAACTTTGGCAGCTTTCACTGCTGCTGCTGTAGGAATTGATTGGGGATCTAAGGCGTGAATGTTTTTACCAGTTGGCAAAACATCAGGGTTACGAATTGGATCTCCACCGGGTCCCGGTAATACATATTCGCCTTCTAATGCTTTTAACAATCCGCCTAATTCGTTGTCAGCGCAAACTTGTTTTAAGCAGAATTCCAAGTATTCAAACAAGGGTTTAATTGCTTCGGGATCAACCTTGGGATAACCTGCTTGTTGTAATGCTTCGATCCAAGGTTCTTTCTTACCCATGTTGAAGAAATTCAACTTGGAAACGAGGGAAACTCGTCCGTCAGCATCGGTTTGTTCTTTGACTAAAGCTGCAACAGCGGCGCGAGTGGCGAGGGTGATTTCTTGTAATAGCTGAACGTCTCCTAAAACGCCTTTGTCGTTATTAACATAAATCTCGTCGATGTCGCGTCCGATGCTGTTAGCAATAATTCGAGGTAAGCTGAGGATTTCTTCTTCGTTTCTGTCTAAAGCGGCGATGTTTACTAAAGTTGCGATCGCTTCTTCCGAACTAGGCGGTTTACCAATTACGTGCAACCCACAAGGTAACAACCTGGATTCAATTTCCATCAGCTTGCGATAAACCAAACCGACGATATTATCCCGTTCTTCAGCAGACATATCCTTGGCATCTATTTCTGGCAATTCAATGTCTTTATCCAAATTCACCAAACGGCATTTATCCATGATGGTATTCACAATTGGAATCCCCCGTCCGGTATCTTTTAAAGTTTGGTAAGAACCGATTAATTCACTCAGTTCTTTTAACCCTTTATAAAGTCCGGCATTTTCCGCTGGTGGTGTTAGGTAGCTGATAGTTTCGGCATAACTCCGACGCTTGGCAATTGTTGCTTCGCTGGGGTTATTCGCAGCGTAATAGTAAATATTTGGAATCGAACCAATGAGATTATCTGGATAACAATCTCCCGACATTCCCATCTGTTTTCCTGGCATGAATTCCAGCGATCCGTGAGTGCCAAAATGCAACACCGCATCAGCTTTCCAGATTTGTTCTAGATAGGTGTAATAAGCGGCGAAACCATGATGGGGACTGGCAGAACGGGAGAACAACAACCGCATTGGATCGCCTTCATAACCGAAAGTTGGTTGCACGCCAATGAAGACATTTCCAAACTCTTTGCCGTAAATTAAGAGGTTTTGTCCGTCACTATTTAAATGTCCTGGTGGCGGGCCCCAATTTTCGTGCAATCTTTCGGAATAAGGTGTTAATTCTTCATATTCTGGCACCGACATCCGATAGGCAATATTTAATTCGGGAGTGGCATATTGTGCCTGGGCATCGTGGATAACTTCCAGCATCAACTTTTCGGCTGAATCTGGCAATTCTGGCACATCATAACCGTTATATTTGAGGGCTTTCATTACCTCATAAATTGAACCGAAAACATCTAAATATGCTGCGGTTCCCACGTTGCCTTTATCAGGGGGAAAGCTAAAAACGGTGATGGCAATTTTTTTATCTAATTTGGGTTGACGGCGTAATTTTGCCCATTTTAATGCGCGTTGGGAAATTGCTTCGATGCGGTCTTGTAATGCGATCGCCTTTCCAGTTGCCCCATCTCTTCCCGACAAAATAATCGGTTCGATCGCACCATCTAACTCAGGAATTGCTATCTGTAACGCTACCTGAATTGGGTGCAAACCTAAATCGCTATCTTGCCATTCTTCCGTAGTTTGGAACACCAAAGGTAACGCCACCATATAAGGACGATTTAACCGTTTTAGTGAGTCGATCGCCTTCGGATGATCTTGTCTGGCGGGGCCACCAACTAAAGCAAAACCTGTTAAAGATACAACTGTATCTACAAGTGCTGTCGGTGTTTTCGCATTGGGATCGTAGAAATAAGCATCCACAGGTTTGGAGAAATCTAAACCTCCCGCAAACACCGGAACAACTCTTGCACCCATCGCTTCCAATTCTTGCACCATTGCTACATAATGGGCATCATCACCTGTAACCAAGTGAGTCCTTTGTAGCACTAACCCAACGCAAGGAGCTAAGGGATCTTTCAAGTCCGCAGAAATATCTTTCCGAGTGTTATACCAGTTGAGATATTCTTTAACATCCTCAAACATTGTCGGTGCCATCGGATGCCAAATTCCCATATCGGGATAAGTTACAGGGTCTTGAAATTTCAGTTTTTGATTCCCTTTGAAAACATATTTATCTGCTAACATCAGCAGAAAGTTTTCTAAGTTTTCTGAGGAACCGCCTAACCAATATTGGAAACTAAGCATGAAGTTTCTCGCATCCTGCGCTTTGTCCATTGGTAAATATTTCAGGACTTTGGGCAAGGTTTGCAACAGTTTCAGCATTCCTTCTTGGAAACCGGAACCTGACTTTTCTTTGCGCTTCCGCATGAATTGAGCGATCGCACTTTTTGACTGTCCCAACTGTGCCATTGAAAAGCTGCCCATTTTATTTAGGCGCATCACTTGTGGCATCGAAGGAAAGACAACCGCAACATCTAAATTATCGCGATGTGGTTCCACAGCAGCGACAACTTTCTCGGCTAAATCTTCAATGAAAATCAACGAAGCGATAAAGACATTAGCATCAGCAATATCGCGTTTAAAATCCTCGTAGTTTTCTCGATCGCGCAACTCTTCGATTAAATAACCGCTAATTTCAATTGCTAAATCTGGGTTATTTTTATTAATCGAATTAACTGCCGCTGATAGTGTACTCTGATATTGCGGCTCAAGCACGACATAGACCACCTTGAGTAAAGACCGCCCCATGAGGTTGTCTGGTGTAATGCGTCGAATGGTGGACTTGACGTGGGTAAACATTCAGTTCGGCTCCTTATGGTTGGGCTAGCTAGTCATCAATCATTAATCAGCTAATCCTTGGCTGTTGGGCAGCGGGCATCAGTAGCATCTCACCCAAACTCAAGACCCCAGACTCGCTGAAATCTCCGTCCTTAGTGTCACTCTTTATTAAAGAGGCACATTAGTAGGTTTTACCAAAAAATGCTTACTAAATGCGGCTTTTGACCCCCGTCCGATACAAATTGATAAAAATTTCGTAATTTTCTGTTACAAATCTTGACAATTGCCGAAGTATTACTTCTTTTTTGTCTTTGTTTTTAATTTTTAATCAGATAAAAATGCCAACAATGCCCCAATCGGAAAAATTTTTTGTAACTATTGATTAATTTAAAAGTAATTTTTCCGAGAATTATATAAAAATTAATAATTATAGCTATTAACAAGATTTATCTTAATGTTGCAAGTAGGGGTAATTCATGAATTACCCCTACGACTTGTGAGGAAACTACCCAAAAAGTTAAGTAAATAAATTTAACTAGTTTTCCCGAAAATTACTATTTCTGCCAAAAAAAACGCCCTCAAAACTAGCGATCGAATTTAATTAACTATTACCTTAAAACTCAGGACAAATCTGATTAAAATTGAAAAACTTTTCCTTGGTCTTGACCAGGCAGTGTTTTTCCATAATATTTTATTTAAAGCTAAGGGCTGTGGTATATTTGGGAGAAATTTCCCAGAAGAAAGCTTGAATAATATTTCCCAAGCAATACTTAGTTAATGTTAATTTGAGTGTGAGGAAGCATGGCTTATTTCAACCATTTTTCGGAACCATACTATCTGGCTATTTACCCAGATGTTAAGGCATCTGTATATACTTTTAGAAATTTCTCTTCTGGATTCGATCACTTTTTATCTTTTGGTCTACAAGAAGGTCGCACCTCTGTATCACCCTTTTTTAGTGAGGAAGGCTACTTAGCGCTATATCCAGATGTAGCAAGGGCAGTAAGCTCAGGGTTCGTTCGTTCTGGAGTCGAACATTTTGCCTTATATGGTGCTGATGAAGGACGTTACTCCCCCATAGGCACCTTTGACTCAGAACAAGTTTATTTACAGAGAAATCCCGATGTAGCAGCTGCGGTAAGACAAGGATTTTTCCGTTCTGGGTACGACCACTTCCTGCAACTAGGACAATTCGAGGGTCGTGTACCAGGCTCGTTTAATGAACGGGATTATCTCCTTTTTAACCCAGATGTAGCAGCAATTATCGGCGTGACTGACCAAGAAACTGGTCAGATAACTTTTATTTCTGGTTTTGAGCATTACGTTCAGGTCGGACAGTTTGAAGACCGACTTCCTTTGTTTAGCGGCACTAGTGGTAATGACATTGTAACTAGTTTTGGCGAAAGCCAAACTCAACTGACAGGGGTTGAATATACACCTTTATCTGCCGCTACAAACCCACCTGATTACGTACTGGGAAGCACCGGACTTGGTGAAATCGATATCCTAATCGGTGGCGCAGCTGAGAATTCATTCTTGCTAGCTCTCAGAGGAAACCGAACAAATCCCAACCCCGTACAATTGTATGTTGGTGGTGGCAGTGCTGACTATGCTGTAATTAGAAACTTTGTCAGAGGTGCTGACCAAATCCAGTTATTCGGTTCGATCGACAATTACACGCAACAAGTTAGTGGTCGGAATCTGGCTATCTTCACCAATAGTGGAGATATCGTTGCTATTGTGGAAGGCATAAATACTCCTTTAGCTACGGTTTCTACTTCAGCAGACGGCTTTTTCTTACTCGGTTAGCAACCATTAGCAACCTACACCATCAGCAGATATGTTTTCCTACAGCTAAATCTGGAAGAGATTTCCACATCCAGATTATGCTTGAATAATATTTATCAAGCAATATCTAGTTAATCTTAAATAGTGTGAGGAAAGCATGGCTTATTTTGAACACTTTGACGAAGCATTTTATCGGGCTAGTTATTCAGACGTTCGAGCAGCAGTAAATACTCCCAGAAGTTTCGTTTCAGGATTTCAACACTTTTCCCTTTACGGTCTAAACGAACGCCGCACCCTGGTATCACCCTTTTTTAATGAGGGAGCTTATTTAGCGCTATATCCAGATGTGGCAAATGCTGTAAGCTCAGGAGTCTATCGTTCTGGAGTAGAACATTTTGCCTTACGTGGCGCTGATGAAGGACGTTACTCCCCGATAATCACCAATGACTCAGAACAAATTTATTTACAGAGAAACCCCGATGTAGCAGCAGCGGTAACACAAGGGTTGTTCCGTTCTGGGTACGACCACTTCCTGCGAAGGGGTCAAGTCGAGGGTCGCGTACCAGGCTCTTTCAATGAAAGAGATTATCTCCTGTTTAACCCAGATGTAGCAAGAGCGATCGGTGTTGCCGATCCCACAACTGGTGTTGTAGAGTTTGGTTCTGGTTACGAGCATTACATTCGGTTTGGACAGTTTGAAAACCGACTTGCTTTCTTTAGCGGCACTGCTGGTAATGACGTTGTTACTAGTTTTGGTGCCAGCCCAACCGAACTGACAGGGATTAGTTACACAACTTTATCTGGGTCTACAAACCCATTTGATTACGTGCTGGGAAGCACTGGACTTGGTGAAATTGATACCCTAATCGGTAGTTCATCAAGGGATAATTACTTGCTAACTCTCAGAGGAAACCGACAAAATCCCAGCCCCGTACAATTGTATGTTGGTGGTGGCAACGCTGACTATGCTTTAATTAGAGGGTTTCAAAGAGGCGTTGACACAATCCAATTAATAGGTTCAATCAACAATTACACGCAACAAGTTAGTGGTAGCAATCTGAATATCTCGACTAGTGCTGGAGATCTTCTTGCTATTGTGGAAGGTGTAAATACTCCTTTGACTACAGCTTCTACTTCGGCAGACGGCTTTTTCTTACTCAGTTAGTAAGATATAGTTGCTAACGGAGATTTTATAGTTTCAGGAAGTTTCAAACCGAGTTAGTTTGGCGGTAGTTCTGAAGAACTCACCGCCTACTTATTTGTTTATACTTAAATAATGTTGGCTCTTTCGGGTTAATGGGGAAAAATGTTCATTAGTGTTACAAACTAGGGAAACGGTGCGTTAGGCACGGGAACTTATTTATGGGTTGAAATGCTGAATTTATCGCCCGTGCCTAACACACCCTACATTTAAATAAGATTTTGTTATCACCATAAATCCGGGAGAGCC
>NZ_JBHFNQ010000128.1:0-7687 GCF_041929345.1 Floridaenema aerugineum BLCC-F46 | reverse complement strand
ATAGGACTTACGCATTGACAAATGAACTCTATTGTGAATATCTGGAGTAGAGGTGAATTCAGTTCCCAAAAGCAGCAGAGTTGGGTAAAATTGCTTAAGCTATCAGGGGAGAAAAAAGATTAGAACCAGAACTAAGGCATCTACTGCCAAGTGCGATTTGGAAAAGTACACATTTTTTTTGTTAGCTGAATCTAAATATTCAGGTTGTTGTCGGCTCTCGGAAATTTTAGATGGAGTATCTCACGATAGCGTGAATCGTTTTTTGATCAGGGAAAGGTATGAACCAAAAGATTTATTTGACGAACTCAAACCACATATTGAGCTAGTAGGTGGAACATTAAGTGGAGATGATACAGTTATTGAAAAGCCTTATAGTGACCCAAATTTAACTGAATTTATTAGATACTTTTGGTCAGGTAATCAGCATCGTCCGATTAAAGGGATTAATCTAATTACCTTGTATTATACAGATATAAATAGTAAATCTGTGCCAGTAAATTATCGGATTTATAACAAACAGGAGGGCAAGAGTAAAAATGATTATTTTCGGGAAATGATCGCCGAAGTGTTAATATGGGGATTACAGCCGCAGATGGTGACGGGAGATAGTTGGTATTCCAGTCGAGAGAACTTAAAGTTTTTAAGAAACCAAAAACTCGGTTTTATGATGGGGATACCTTTGGTACTCCAGTTTTATTAAGCATATTCTCTCATTGACATTCGCTTCATTTTCTTAACCTGTCACGAATGGTTCATACAAACCCCTCTGATTGGAGGAGAGATTGGCTCTCCCCTAAACTCTTGACAAAAAAAACAACATAAGTATTGTGTAGGGGCGAAGCATTCGGGCGACAATTTATTGTACAAAACCCAAGATTTTCTGCCCGAATGCTTCGCCCTGCCGGGTCTGTACAAAGACCTACATTTGGTTCATTTTGTCAAATACTTCTACTGGACTGGCGCTCTAGGTTAATGCCTTTTATTCATAAGATTTATTAATATTTATTCGGCAATTAACCAACCTTGAGTGAAAGAGAAACTTTGTATCACCAGCTACATTTTATTCACTTTTACAGCGGGATCGCAAAAGTTTAAGGAATCTACGAATTAATCGGGTTTATCGGTCGTAAGTACGAGAGAGCTCAGCGCATCTATGTCAGAGTTACTCTTCTGCACCAAAATCCGCTCTTAGCTTTGCTTCCTGCTCATTGGTCAGGTTGGATTGAATTAATTCGCCTCGTTCTTCAGGGGTGAAAGCGGTTTCCACTTTATCGATCGTCACTTGACCCGTCAGCAAGAACAGAGCGGAAGTTCCTTCAGTTACTTTGCTTTTCACATCATTGATAAAGTCGTCATTAATTCCATAGTCCGTAAAATGACCAGAAAGCGCACCGATTGCTGCTCCCATTGCCATTCCCAGGAATGGCATAAAGAAGATGAATCCAAACAGCATTCCCCAAAATGCACCACCTAATGCTCCTGCTCCTGTGGTGTCCATCGCTTGATAGGTTTTCGGACGTTTGCGACCTTGGGGCCAAGAGACGATCGCCGCATCAATAACCTGGATCACCTGCTGTTTTTGTAGTTCTTGTAGCTTGCTGAGGGCTTTATCTGCGCCGTCAGCTGTATGAAATTTCCAGACCGTCAATGCTGCCATAATTTACGTTTTCCTTTGCTGAAACTTGAGACAAAACTGAAATTTTCAATCAGTTGAACATATCTTTGTCAAAGCACTTGCAACTCTAACAAAGAAAAGTGACAAACTGATGAAAATTCCATTAATGGCTGAATATTTTTGCAGAACTTAGGGACATTGGATACCAGAAGCTAACTTGACTCTGGCAGTTTCAACTTTTGCTGCTGCTTGCTGAATCTGAGCAGCCGCCTGTCCTAAAGTTTCCTTGGCAGGTAAATTTTTAATCGTTTTCACTAAATTATCTTGCGCTTGTTTAAGCTCATTTCGTAATTCAGCTTGCTCAACAATTGCTGCACTTGTTAGTCGATCAAGTGCAAATTGAATTCGATCTTCTATTGCTTGCACTTCTGCCACAGTAGAATTAGGAGTTAATTTATTCAGCTTTATTAGGTCTTGTTGCAAAGTTGTAACACTGTTACACAGATCAGTTTTATCTTTTGCCGCTTCTTGAGATGTGTTCTGGGAACAACTTACAAGGGCAATTATCAACAAACTCCCTAGCAGAAACATTGATTTTTTCACTTTTGATTCATCCTATTTTTTACAAATTCAGGTTTGGAGATGTCTATTAGTAAATTAGAAATCAATTAAAGATAACATAAAAAAGTAAAAAACTCGTGCAATCAACAAGCTCTTGGTCGAAATTGATAATGGTCATCACAGTTGAGTGGCGATCGTCTTCACAATAATGTTAGTTAATCCAATCACAATAAATTGCACTCCGATCGAAGCTACCAATAATCCTAAAATACGAGTGGCAATACTTAACCCTACATTGCCTAATAATCGTTGCAACCATCGACCTGAAAGCAAAATTGCACAGATAATTGAGGCAATGAACACGCAAACAGCAGCTAATTCAAAGATATGAAATCCTCCTTTCTTTGCTTGAGCTTCATTAGCATAAAGAATTACATTAGCGATAACACCGGGGCCAACCAACAGGGGCATTGCCAACGGAATCACAATCTTTCGATAAACAGACTCCGCTTCCTGAAAATCACTTTGATTATCCTGATTAACAGCCTCTTGCGATTTACTTTTTACATCACCAGTCACCAGATTAATACCTATTAGTAAAAGCAGAATTCCTCCAGCCATTCGGAAGGAATCTAAGGTAATACCAAAGAATTTGAGTAGCGCAGATCCAGTAAACAAAAATAACAGCAATAAGCCTAATACAGTCAGTGAAAGTAGAAGCGCCAGCCATTTTTGTACGCTTTTGTTCTCTTTCGCTGTGTAACTAATAAAGACTGGTAAAA
This sequence comes from Floridaenema aerugineum BLCC-F46, assembly GCF_041929345.1. Taxonomy (NCBI): domain Bacteria; kingdom Bacillati; phylum Cyanobacteriota; class Cyanophyceae; order Aerosakkonematales; family Aerosakkonemataceae; genus Floridanema; species Floridanema aerugineum. The sequence continues at coordinate 4,729 of NZ_JBHFNQ010000128.1, read as the reverse complement.
CCCCCAAGGGATTAAGTAGCGCAAATAAACTAGCGGCAAATGTACTGAGAAGTTGTTTATCCATAAGTTATTATAATGATAGCTGAATAATAATAAATCACAAAAGTGACAATCTGGGTGAAAAATTAGGTTGGTCATCTGTAGCCAACTTCAAGAAAAAGCATAATGAATTGATTAACAAAAATAATTGGTTTATTGTAACTTTTGGACTGGTTAAAAATCTGCTATGACCGATCGAATTCCCCAACTTCCCGAATTTATCTTTGGTTCCCTCTCCACTTCTCAGGGGCGATTGCAACAAACCCGGATGGCGCGAGTTGGATTATTTCACGACCTCACTCTCAATCCGATCGATCCCACAGATAACGAACCAATTTTAATTACGGTGCGAGTGGGTGTAGAGATTGCTGCCAAAGCCGTGAGTCTCCACTATACAACTGATGCTGACCTTTCCTTATCGCCTCTCGATTTGGAGCATCCGTCAATCATAACGTTACCGATGCAACGGACTCACATTGAGTGGGATACATTGCAATGGTGTTATTTGGAACAGTGGAGTGTGAGTATTCCCGGTCAACCCCAAGGAACACAAGTTTCATACATAATTACCGCAACGACGACAAATAACCAAACGATCGCTTGTCCCTACGTAGATGTGAAAGCTCTCAAGGAATTAGCAAATGCAGAAGATTTTGATTTCCAGGCATTAGAAAAGAAGTATCAGGATAATAAACCTCAAATTTATCAATTCGTTGTTGGTCAGCAAACAATTCCAGCTTGGATCGAAGAGGCGATTATTTATCAAATTTTTGTCGATCGCTTTGCACCCAATCCAGGAAACGCTTTTCATACACCGAGCGATCGCAGTGGCATTTATGGCGGCACTTTAAACGGAATTCGCTCAAAATTAGATTATTTACAGGATTTGGGCGTAAACTGTCTCTGGTTAACACCGATTTTTCCTAGTCCCTCCCATCATGGGTACGATCCCATTGATTACAGCACCATTGAGCCTCGCCTGGGAACAATGGAAGATTGGCAAAAGCTGATCTTGGAAGCTCATCAACGGGGGATTCGGATTATTTTAGATTACGTAGTCAATCATGTCTCCAGCGAACACGCTGCTTTTCAGACAGCTTTGGGCGATCGACAACACCCGACATATAATTGGTTTCGTTTTCGCAACCATCCATTAGAATACGATTGTTTTTTTGATGTTCCCGGTCAACCAGAAGTTAATTCCGATCATCCCGGAGTCCGCGAGCATTTTATCCAAAACGCCTGCATCTGGTTGCAACAAGGTTGTGATGGCTTTCGGTTAGACTATGCTCATGGTGTGAGTCATGCCTTTTGGTCTGTGTTTCGAGAGGCAACCCGACGCACGAAATCGGATAGTGTAACACTGGGAGAAATTACCCAACCGCCATCAGTGATGCGATCGTACATCGGACGAATGGATGGCTGTTTAGACTTTAGATTATTAGAACTCCTACGCGGTTTCTTTGCCTTTGAAAGCTTGAGCGTCAGTCAGTTCGATCGCGCTATAGAACAACATTTAGCCTACTTCGGGTCAAGTTTAGTCTTACCCAGTTTCTTAGATAACCATGATATGAATCGATTTTTGTGGTTGGTAAAGGGTGACAAACGCCGCCTCAAACTAGCAGTATTATGTCAATTTACCTTACCTCATCCCCCGATTATTTACTATGGAACCGAAGTAGGGTTGAGTCAGTTAGAAAATGTCGGACGATTAGAAGAATCGCGATTACCGATGCTTTGGGATGCAGAACAAGATACCTCTTTACTGGCATTCTATAAACAGTTAATCGCCTTGCGTCGAAAAACAACCGATCTTTGGCAACAACCGCGTCAAACTTGGTTGCTGGATGATGCCAATCGTGTTTATGGTTATGAGTGTGGCGAGTATGCGATCGCACTCAACGCCAATGCCCAAGATTTTACCTTGTCCTTTCCCGAACATTGGCGATCCCCCCAAGTAATTCTAACCACAGACTCAACAATCCTCTGGAATCCGCAAACTCACCAGTTAAATCTTCCCCCTTTTGCCGGAGTTGTCTTGCAAAAAGCTTAGAACGCCAGTCCAGTAGAAGTAAAAGCCCCGGCAGGGCGAAGCATTCAGAAAGAAAATCTTGGGTTTTGTACAATAAATTGTCGCCCGAATGCTTCGCCCCTACAGAGTACATATCTTTTTGTTTTTGTCAATCTCTTTTACTGGACTGGCGCTCTAGTGGTAGAGGCAATCCACGTTAAAAACCCCTGTTATTCTTCAGTCCGCGTAGGCGGACTTTGTTTGTGTAGCAGCGATTTCAATCGCCAAATCATAATGGGGGTAACTGACTTCGCCCCCTTTTAGTTATCTTCCTTGGGAAGGGGTGGTGGGAAGAACGGAATGGGAGGCGAACCACCGTATGCCTGCTCTAATGCCTGGGGAGTGAAGGAATCAACTAGGTCAAGCTGGAGGGGATTCTGCTGGATCGAGAAAGCATAATTAGCATTTAAATAAGTACGATATTCAGGTCGATCGCCTATATAAGTTTGCATAAACACCACAGCCAATGCTCGGATGTATTGGCGTGCCAGAACTGGATCGGGCCCGCTTAAGAACTCGGCAATGGAATTAGGCGGGGGATTTTTGTCTCCGCCAGTGGCATCGGCAGCAGTGTGTCCGGCAGGAATAATTACGCTTAGATACTTGTCGGGTGTTTTGAGCCAGAAAAAAGGGTTGACCTGTTCAGCGATGAAGGGGGCTACAATGTCCGCACTACCACCGATGAGCATCGTGGGAACATTGAGCGTACCCATTCCCTTTGGCCCAAAGACAATACTGGTAGTGGGACTAATGGCGATCGCAGCTTTAATCCGGGAATCCCTCAAAACGCGAGTATCAAAGGACGGCAATACATCATTTAAACATTGAAAACTGAAGGATATATCTAACCTCAACCGAGTGGGAGCAGAGCAGGCAAACCGTATCCGTTCTAAATTGAGAGTTGCTCCCGCAGAAACCAGAGCCGTGTAGCCGCCAAATGAGTGTCCCATAACTCCAATTCGAGACAGATCCAATCTGCCAGCGAGGTCGGTTTGAGAACGCTTTTCCAACTCGTCAATCACCTGCTTTATATCCAGAGGACGTTCCACAAAGGATGTTAATTGAACGTTAGTAGTGGATAACCCCGTAATTAAATCCTCAAACTGTACCTCCCCACTCCCTATATGTTCAGGGATTGCTACCACAAAGCCGTGAGATGCCAGATGGGTTCCCAGATAAGCAAAGGCAGCAGGAGTTGAACCTAATCCGTGAGAGATAATAACGATCGGAGCGGGGCGAGTCTTCCCCTCTGGTACATACAAATCTACATAATATTCTCGTTCTATGGGGCGGCCTTCCAGAGATTTGATTAAACGTTTCAGGTAAAAAGTGCTTTTATTGAACTTGTATGGCCCAGGTTTAATGGGATTGGGCAGATCAGAAAAGTCAGAAGGTGTCTTTGCTGCTTCCTGTTGTGCTTGCGCTGTAATCGCTTTGACTGTCGTATCTATGTAGTCAACAATTGAAAAATAACGTCGTTGAAGTTGCAGCCATTGTTCAGTATTGATGTGAATACCTGTAGAGGGAAAATCCTCCATGATGTCTACCAGGGTAAAACCATCAGGATTACCCGCTGCCTTCAATAAAGCTGCCCGAAGTGCATAAAATCCGTTGATGCGACCATCTGTTTTGATTAGTGTACCTAACTGCTTTAAGGCATCCTCTCCCAAAGGAGAGTAAGTCAATTGAGAAACTACAACTATATTGATCCGAAACCGACGCTGCAATACTCTCCGTAATTCATTCATCCTATCCTCGCCAACGAAGTGAGCATAGAACCGCAGTTCCCGATCGATTTTGCCAGTTTTTGCGAAGGTATTCAGGGATTCAATAGAGATCGAATTCTCCAGTAACCCTGCTTGCACAATGATTTTCTCTGCACCCAAAGCTCTTTTAGGGTTCAACGACCCTGAGATTACCCCCAAATTAACTAGAAATAGTAATGGTACAAGTTTAAATAATTTGCTTGTGCCTGCCAAACTATCCTCCTTATTGCAATTGCGGGGCGATCGTTTCAACAATAATGTGAGTTCTATCAGGTCTTGCACCAAGGGAGGTAGAACCTCCCAGATCCTTCCAGGTTGAACCTGGGAACAAAGAACGGAAGCTCTGCCTCTTGGTGCAAAATCTGAGTCTATCCGTATTTAATATCATGTCCGCTCGATCGGCGATAATATCCTTAATCCAAAACCCTGTAGAGTAGAGACGTTGCATGCAACGTCTCTACATTATGGGTAATCAACCGGACATGATATAAACTATCTCTCAACCCCTAGAATTACCATACCTGCTGGTGGCAAAGACAACCGAACATAAGCACGACCTTCTGGAGTTTGCTCCACTGGGATAAACTCATCAGTAGGTGGCTGTTTAAGTTGTTCGTCCGTCCAATCGGCTCGGTAAAGCACCTGCAATTTTGACCCTGGAGGACTCAAATTTTCGTCTACGGTGACATCGGCTCCTCTGGATTCCAATCCATGAGTATTGTAAAACTTCACTTAATTTGTAGTCATTTATAAGCTAAAATAGTTAACAATTATTTTACTTTAACCCTCAAGAATCAATGACCTGAGTTATCAGGGTGAAATGTCCCGGGACTCTAAGCAACCACTAGTACCA
>NZ_JBHFNQ010000127.1:0-4109 GCF_041929345.1 Floridaenema aerugineum BLCC-F46 | reverse complement strand
GAGACGCGGCATATCTGTGTACTAGTGCATAGACAGCAGCCTCATCTTTTGCGTCATCTCTGTACTTAGGACTTGTACATAGATAGATGGGAAATTCATCTGTGTACTATCGATTAGTGCATAGATATCTGAATTTGCAGCTTTCTGTGTACTAGGCTAGTGCATTGATAATCTCAATAATTTCTGTTGTCTGTACTAGGTTAGTACATAGTTGCCTCGACTAACAGCTTTCTGTGTACTACCAACTTGTACATAGATAGCCTGGTTTCCTGGTTTTTACTTTTCAGATTTGCATCAATTCAAAAAGCGATCGCGTAGCGTGCTGTAGGCATATCGCCACTGCTCCACAATCCTGCGTTAGTTCCTGTTAGTTAATGCAGCTTATTTTTTATTATTAAATCGGCAATATTTCCAGAGTTACTAACAGCTTGATAGCGATTCGTAGCACTGGCTACGGAGTGCGATCGCACCGAAGCAAGCATATCTTATAACCTCTCCACCACTAACCACAGCTTTCATGGGATTGATATGGACACTCAGGGACAGACAGGAGAGGATAGAGGCAGCTTCGGCTATGACTTACGGCTTCTGATAGCTTCGGCAATTTTCACCCCTATTGGAGCCTCACCATTTTGGAGCAGGGGAGAGAATACCCCTAAAAAGCTAAACACCCAAAACTTAATCCTAGTAGCTCAGTTTGCTGGCTTTACTAAATAGCACCTTATGCAGTTTTCTATAATAAAATCGCGACAGGTGCTACTACCTCAAACTATTGCCTCACAATGCTTTAAGTCAGGTGCTATCGCGTTTTTATTCTCTGAACTCCGTAATATTCTATCTGCTCAGTCTGTCTGTATATGTTAGGCGCTGGGGACTGGGGACTGGGAACAACATTAACTGCTCCAAAATACCCGATTCAGCCTGATACTTTGGAGCAGTTAATGTTAGTTGAAAGCAGCGACTACCTTATCTAGCATCGGTAGCCACTAGCGGCGAGTGACTATTTGTTGGATTGGGATAGCAGTTCTAACTCAATTTCTGCCCGTGTTTTCCCCTTAGTGTTTACCCCTTGAGCTTTGGCATAGCTGAGGAATTCACGCCACGATAGGGCATGGTATGGGGGTTTTTGTTCGGGGCTGGGGGCTGGGGATTCTGTAGGTTCAGCGGCTTCTGTTGGTTCTACATCGATAACACCCTTAGTTGGGTCGATCACTTCGTTTGGTTTCATCGCGGCGATCGCCTTATCAGCCGATTCCCAATCTGAGTAGACATCGCAACCGCTTGGTTTAGTGGATGCTGTGGGTGCTGTCGGTTCAGTTGGTTCTATGCTGTCTGTGGTTTCGTTAGCGGCGGGTAATTCTGCGATAGGTGCGTCTCCAAATTGCGAGTTAATAACATCTTTGAATTCCGGTAACTCATCTGGACAAACTTGATTAACCATTGCGATCGCAGTCTGTAGTTGTTGGACTGCACTTTCCATCGCAGCCTCGACACTTCCAACCTTCTGAGCGTGTGCCTGTAATGCTGAGATTTTGGCGTTAAGTTCATCGATTTGAGCTTGGTATCCAGAGACAACAGATTGAATTTCGTTTAAGCGGTGTTGCAGTAACATTTGATTTTCTCCTTAATTTCTGTGGCGTTCAAGGTGTAGCGAGTGACAGGAGAGAGCGTTGTCAGGTCTTGAGAGGCTTTTCTCTACTTTGAGGCGTGTGAGAAGTTTCGCTTCAGTGGTTTGTTTTTCCGTTCCCCTATGTTTATTAGAATAACCCCAATCTATGTACTATGTCAATAGGTTTACAAGCAATTAGTACATAGAATAACTTATAGACTATCTATGTACTAATAATAAATTCTAATTGTTCCGCTATTGTCACTAGTACACAGAATAAGCTATAACTAGTACATAGATAAGCAAGCGAGGTACATAGATATGCGACGTAGTCCACAATCACAACTTAGAGATGAACAGTTTTTTAAACCGTTTTTAGATGAAGTAGGACAGTTAAAAAGTGAATCAGCTATCGAAGCATTATGTAAGGAGTGGCTACCAAAGATTCAGGAGTATTGCACCCAATTATCTAAAAAAGTAGACGATTCTGGAAACAAGGTACTTTCTGTAAATACCTATAACGACAAGCTTTCAAACTTCCGTAACATGATTTTGGCTTGGCAGAAGGGTATAAGCTTAACCAAAGATAACAGTTATAAACCTGAAGGCAAGGATAAGAGTAAAGCCTATAATGGTAAAATACACTATGCTTGGAAGTACCTTAAAGAAGGCTTAGAGTTCTACAGAGAAAGAACTGAAAAGACTTTACAAAAAAGCGAAAATAGGTTGCAGGAATCAGAAGCAATCACACTGGAAATAGTAGAACAATATATCGCCACTGCTACAAAATTAATCGCTTCATACGACTGGAGAGAGGTAGTTGCTGGCATTATTGCACTGACAGGTAGACGCTTCGGGGAGGGAATGAAAACAGCTAAGTTTGAGCCTACTTCCCTGTATAAAGTACGTTTTACTGGACAGTTAAAACATGGTGTAGAAGACTATGAAATGTTCTCGTTAATTGAGTCTCATATCGTAGCCAAGGAACTAGACCGACTGCGTAATATGCCAGAAATCAAAGCTTTAAAAGCTGAGGATATCGAACAAATAACCAATGATAAAAATTCAACTGTTAACAACTGTGTTAAAGAACATTTTGGCTCATTTGTGCCAGTGCTGTCAGATGACAAGGGAACAGGCAACCTGTCTACCCGATCGCTCAGATACATCTACGCGGCGATTGCTGCTTATTGGTTTAAGCCAGCAAGAAAGGAAACACTAACTTTCTATAAGGAACAGTTGGGGCATATTTCTAAAACTGCTGCATTTAGCTATGTGGCTTACCAAGTTTGTGACAACGAAGGACTACCTTTTCATTCTGGAGTAAACATTAAAATGCTAGAAACTGCACCTACAACCATTGAGAAAAAAGAAATTCGCTACAGAATGACTGAAGAACAAAAGCAGAAGCTTGACCAATTGCAAAGTGAATGGGGACTGGAAACACAGGCAGAAGTAATGGAGCAGGTACTTAAATACGTTGAACTTGGTATGAGAAAAGCACCAGTAGCAGAGGAAAAAGCACCAGTAGCAGAAGAGGAAACACCAGCAACCAAGCCAACAGACAACACCCAAGATATTGACCTAGAATCTGTAAGTTTAGAAGACTTAAACAACAAGTACAAAACTCACCCTGGAAGTGCCGAAGAACGGATGAGACGTGCGGTACAAGCAATCATGGACTATAACGATTATGTTGCCACTGAACAGCAGCAAAGATGGAGAGTGACTACATCAATCCTGGCTCAACTGAGTGGTAGTCGTTCTGATAGGATAAAAGACTTTTTTAATAAGCATGAAACCTGGATTAATGACCATAACGAAAAATATAACTTCTCTGCTTATCACAACAAAGGTAAAGGCGATATCACGGAAGTAATCAAGGTTAAATAACATAAGCAAACTAATAAGAATAATGCCCTCAGATGTTGGTCTGAGGGCATTCTGCATTACCTATCAAGTGGGCAAGCTATGGCAGCAATTAGCGATGACCAAAGCTTAAATTGTTTCCTGTTTTCTTCAATTTCTTCACAATCTTCATTGACCGGGGAAAACTCCCCAGTGTAGAAAACTTTGTGATACCAAATTTGACGCAACACCCAAGCTTGAGATTTGGGGAACTTGTACAGGTAATTACATCCACCTTCCTTGGTTTCCCAGCCTTCTGTAGTTTCTGTTATTTTGATGTTAGACATCGCTTATTCTCCTGTTAATCTACGAAAATCTTCACGGGCTTTTCTGTAGGCATGACTTCCAATCTTTACCCCATAAATCGCTGGGAGTATAACAGTAAGCTTGGTTTCTCCTTCTGCCCAAAATCTACGAATCTGGTTTAACTTTTCTTCATCTGAACTATTAATTGTAGCAGCCAGCAATAAGAAACACTCCGACCAGCAATAACGAGCATTCTGAGCCAGGATTAATTGCAACAATGATGGTGAATTGAGCCAGGATTATCTGCGATTGGGACAGAATTAACTGCAACCAGCCAGCAATAAGA
>NZ_JBHFNQ010000126.1:0-32009 GCF_041929345.1 Floridaenema aerugineum BLCC-F46 | reverse complement strand
TAGGAGTCTGGGCCGTGTCTCAGTCCCAGTGTGGCTGGTCATCCTCTCAGACCAGCTACCGATCGTCGCCTTGGTAGGCTCTTACCCTACCAACTAGCTAATCGGACGCGAGCTCATCTTCAGACGATAAATCTTTCACCTTCCGGCACATCGGGTATTAGCAGCGGTTTCCCTCTGTTGTCCCCATCCTGAAGCTAGATTCTCACGCGTTACTCACCCGTCCGCCACTAGCTCCGAAGAGCCCGTTCGACTTGCATGTGTTAAGCAGACCGCCAGCGTTCATCCTGAGCCAGGATCAAACTCTCCATTTGATTACTCTTGACTCAATTTGTTTCCAGCTACGCTAGAAACTCTTTATTAATTTCTTTGACGAGCTTGGCTTTTTTTGGCTTTCAAACTATACTTTTTTCTAGGTTCGGGCGCGACTTGAGTGCTTCACTTGCGCTTGGCTTCCTCTCGACCGCTTTACTAATGTATCAACCCTAATCGGCTTTGTCAACACTTTTGAAAAACTTTTTTTAGGAAAGTTTGGAAGTCTTTATTCACAAGGGTTTCAAGGTTGAGTCTACCTCGGATTTGGCTAAGGGGTTAAGCTGGAACCTGGATTTTTTGATTACCTGCTAGGCCAAAGGCGGCATGAATTGTTTGTAATGCGGTAACTCCTTGGTCTTGGGCGACTACGCAACTGAGTTTAATTTCTGAGGTGGCAATCATTTGGATGTTGATTTGGTTTTTGGCTAGGGCTTCAAACATTTGGGCTGCTACTCCGGGTTGTCCTTCCATGCCTGTGCCTACGGCGCTGACTTTGGCGATCGCATAATCCACCACAACCTCCCCGCAACCCCACTCAGTCACGACTTCTTGTAAAGTAGCTTTGGCAGCTTCGGCATCGCCTCGATGCACGGTAAAGGCAATATCTCGGCGGGGAAGTCCGTCTATAATTCGACAGCGTTGGGATTGAATGATCATATCGACACTTATATTTTTGCTGGCGAGTTGTTTAAATAGACGTGCTGCCATGCCTGGTCGATCGGGAATGTGTCGAATGGCAATGCGGGCTTGATTGAGATCTAGGGCAACTCCTCGCACTGGTGGTAAGGGGTGTTCGGCGGTATTCTCTTGGGTGATTACTTTTCTGTTGATCCAAGCTGGAGAAGTGTTTACATCAAAGGTTTTGCAGAGCGCAGAGATTGCCCGATCGCACTCTCCCGCTTCCACTACACAACTCACTTTCACCTCTGAGGTAGAAATCATCAGGATGTTGATCTCCGCTTCTGCTAAGGTGGCGAACATCTCAGCGGCGATTCCTGGTCTTCCGATCATGCCTGCACCAGCTATACTGACTTTGGCGATTTGCTGATCTACCATGACTTCGGCTTCGTCTGGGGCGGGTGTAGGATGAGTGCGTAAGACGGGTGCGATCGCAGCTGTTACGGCTTCAGCTTTTTTCACTACATTTTTGCTGACGGTGAAGGCAATATCATTACTGTTACCTTCATGAATTGACTGAATAATTAAGTCAACATCTAAGTCTTGGTGGGCTATTTCGCCAAATAAACGTGCTGCTACACCAGGACGATCGGGTACGCGCAACAATCCTACTTTTGCTTGATCGGTATCAAACTCTACTGCATCGACGGCTTTTACCAGTTCTAAACCTTCTAACGAACGAGTTTGATATGCTGGAGAAACTACCTTTGTACCGGGTTCATCTGTCCAACTCGATCGCACTACTAAAGGTACTCCATAGTTCCGGGCAATTTCTACCGCACGGGGATGCAATACTTTTGCACCCAAGCTAGCTAACTCCAACATCTCATCAGAGGTGATTTCTGTCATTAGCTGTGCATCGGGTACTATGCGGGGATCTGCGGTTAAAATGCCGGGAACATCTGTATAAATTTCGCAAAAGTCAGCCCGCAAAGCTGCTGCTAAGGCAACGGCAGAAGTATCCGATCCGCCACGTCCCAAGGTGGTAATTTCCAAGTCTTCTGCACTGGAAATCCCTTGGAATCCTGCCACTACTACCACTTTACCTTCTTCTAAATGCCGCGAAAGTCTTTCGGTTTCAATTCGCAAAATTCGGGCGCGGGTGTGTTGTGCTTCGGTGACTATTCCTACTTGGGCACCTGTGAGGGAGATTGCTGGTTGCCCCATCTCCTGCAATGCCATACTGAGAAGGGCTATGGAGACTTGTTCGCCTGTGGAAAGGAGCATATCCATTTCCCGACGACTAGGGTTAGTGGAAATTTCATTTGCTAGTTTAACTAAACCATCGGTGGTTTTTCCCATTGCTGAGACTACTACTACCACCGAATTACCAGCTTTAGATGTATCTATAACTCGTTGGGCTACTGCTTTGATGCGTTCTACTGAGCCAACTGAGGTGCCGCCGTACTTCTGGACAATTAGAGCCATGACCGATTTTCCCCTTGAGCCTCTGGTTGTTTTTGACCCGTTAAAGAGGGATTTTTAGAGGCATTATATTATGTAATGAACTTTTTGAATTTATCAGAATTTGGTAGGAAGATCAGTTAAAGTTTACACTCCTTTATTAGGATATGCAGAATCAGCGTTATGTAGCATAAGTAGCAAATTAGTTATTAGTTTAGGCTCTTTAATATGTCTTTAGCTGCAAACAATCTATTTTATAGAACGTATTAGTAGGTTGTAATTATGGTAAAATTATACTTATTATTAATGGGATGAATTCGGCAATTACTCGATGCGTCTCACAAACTAATCTAGAATATAACAAAGATTATTTGGAGATATACTAAAATGTTTGTCAGTCAAAACACTGTTTATATTTCCCACGAAAGCTATCTAAAAGGCGAGGAAATTAGTCCCGTCAGACATGAGTACATAAGAGGAGAGGTTTATGCAATGGCTGGAGGTACTCAAGCTCATAACACTATAACTGGTAACATTTTTGCTTTGTTGAGAAATCATGTGCGGGGAAGTGGATGTCGAGCTTTTGTAGAAAATATAAAGGTTTTGATAGAAGCAGCTGATGTTTATTATTATCCTGATGTGATAGTAACTTGCGATGAAAGGGATAAAAATTTATCTGAATCTTTCATTCGCTATCCCAGCTTAGTTATAGAAGTATTGTCGGATAATACAGAAGCTTTCGATTCTGCTAACGCAACGCTACGCGATCGCGGAAATAAGTTTGCTGATTACCAACAAATTGAAACTTTACAAGAATATGTGTTAGTTTCTCAAAAGCGGCAAAGAGTAGAATGTTTTCGTCGCAATGCTGAAAGACGTTGGGAATTATATACTTTTGTTCAAGGGGAGCAGATCCAGTTAGCTAGCATCAATTTTAGTGTTGATATTTCGGCTTTGTATGAAGATGTAGCAGAATTGAGTTAAGATGCTAATAAGCTGAGTAATTTTCCCTGAGTTTGAATAGTCAATATATAATCAACTCAATCCAAAAATCAATCTCTAAAATTATGCCAAAATACCTAACTATTAACGAAGCACAAGAAAAGCTACCAGAATTACCGGATCAGTTGGCAGATGAACTAGCAATAATCACTAAGGATGGTAAGCCTGTAATGATTGCTATGAGTTTAGAACAGTTTGAATCTTTTTTGGAAACTCTGGAAATTGTTTCCGATCGAGAATTTATGGCGCAGTTGCGAGAAGGTATTCGACAAGCAGAGGCGGGAGAAACTATTAGCTTAGAAGAGTTAAAGGCAGAGTTAAGATGTTGAGAGGATTGAAATTTTAATCTTCTACTTTGCTCAATGTTTCTAAAAATTCCTGTACGACTCGATCGGGTTCTTCGCTACATCTGCTAGGATTGTAATATTGGATAATGGAGATGCCGTGAGTTTGGAAAATTTGATCGCACTCCCGAAAATTCGCTTCATCTTGTTGGGATGGTGGGCGATCGATCTCTAAAATTCCCGATTTACCTTGATAAAAAATCAGAAAATCAACTTGTTTGTTTTCTCTGCCTTCGGTGCTTGTTAGTCGAATTTTGAAGTTAGGGATAAAGAGGATGTTGGTGCGATCGAGTGCTTCCGCTATTTTCACTTGTGCTTCAGAACAAAAATCTAAACCATTCCAGTGATAAATTTGTTCTTCATCTTCTAAAGTTTCTCTACCTGTCTGGATATGATTATCTGGCATTACTTTATTAGGAGAAATTGCTTTAGAGGAATCTGTTTCTATAAAATTAGCAACTACTCTAGCTCCATTTAAGTTTGCTCCACTGAGATTAGCTCCACTAAGGTTCACTTCTATAGTTAAATTTCTTTGTACGTTCACTTTGTTTTGTTGCAAGTATCGCCTTAAAACGGATTGAATATTATCTTTTTTAACCTTTTCTCCAAATGCTTCTGAAAGCAGTTTCCAAAGTTTAGCACCAGCATCTTTGATATAATCAGGTTCATATCCAGTATTTTTGGCAATTTCTACATAAGACTGTCCTTCCCAAGATTGACGAAACACTAACTCTTGAACTTTATTGAGGCGTTGATAGTCTAGGACAATCTCTACAAGCTCTAGTGCTTCATCAGGGGTCATCTTTAAAAGTTCCTCAAGCGTGAAACGCCGTTTTAACAGCTATGGGAAGCGGAACCCACCATAAATAGGTTGTTTTCCTAGTTATATATTTTACAATAAAAGCAATTTTCTATTACTTTTTTATTACTTTTTTATTACTTTTTCTCATTGCTAAACCTCAGCTATAGTTGCTAAGTTACATAGATAACAATAATACACCTATTTATTTAGGAGCAGAAACCAAAAAATTATGCTATCCATTTAATTTATTTTACCTTACCAAAGAATCAAGAAGGGGTATAGGCTTGAATTTTCGCAAAAATTTTATCGTAATACATTTTCTTGAAGTTCCACAAAAAGAAACAAAATTGTTTCGCCAAGATTGGGAAGAGGTAGCCAAAAAATTGAAAAAAAGTTCTGGGCTGAATTATATTAATCTTCACAAAGTAGTTGGGAAGTCACCTGAATGGTTGATTTATGCTTCGTGGAAGTCTCAGAAAGATTGCGAGCAAGCTAGAGAGACAGAAGAGTATAGATATTTTATCGATGACTGGGGAAGTAAAGAATCTTTGCCTATCTATCAAGTAATAGAAACAACTTATAATTCTAAACCAAATATTATAAATTTTTTCCAAAAGCAACCTTTAGATAAAGTTATTCTAATCTTGGCTTGGTTGGGCGCGATCGTATTTGCTGTCATAGTTTTAGCATTAAGAAACTAAAGGATTAGAGAAAATGAAAGGACTTTTAATTTTTATGTTTAGCCTCGGAGCTTTTTGGGATTTTGCAACTAGTTTTTTAGGCATAGTTGGTATTTTTGGTCTTACTAAAATTGAATTTACAGTCGAATCAACTGTAGTTTTTATAACAGCTGTAATTGGAAGTGGAATCATTTTAGGTTTAGGATTAAATACAGAAAAGCTATGGGAAAAAGATCCAGATGAAGAATTTTATAAGTGGTTAAGACCTTTTCATGTTGTTGCTATCTTTTTTGACGCTTATACTTCTTTTTTAGGAACGGCACAAAATATTATTTTAAGGAATACTCAAACTTCTTTTATCACAATAGGAATAGAAGAAGTCCTAGAAAATACAACTGTTCAACAGCAACTTACACTGTTGTTCTTGACAATAACGGTAACAATAAGCCCTATAATGATGGCAAAATTATCAGAAAAATAATTTAAATAATAACTAGTAACTAACATACAAAATGATTAAAAGGCATTTTCTATAATGCCAAACTTAATTTCCTTAAATGCTTTCTCGAACTATTCTAATATGAGCTACTGGGTAAGTGGAAAAACTTTACATAATGGTGAGTACACTATTGAAAAACTACTGGGAGAGGGTGGCTTTGGGATTACGTATCAAGCTAGGGACAAAACTGGGCAAAAAGTAGTTATTAAAACACTCAACAATCAAGTTCAACGTCGTCCAGACTTTGATACATTTCAAAGGCGTTTTATAGACGAAGCAGAAAAACTTAAAAAATGCCAACATAATAATATTGTAAAATTTTACAATTTAATTCAAGAGGGTCAGTTGTGGTGCATTGTCATGGAGTATATTGACGGTGAGAATTTAGCCACAATAGTGATGCGAGAAGGAGTTTTACGGGAAGCAGATGCTTTAAATTATGTTCAACAGATTGGTAATGCACTAACAGTTACCCATAAGCAGAGAATTTTGCATCGTGATGTCAAACCAAAAAACATTATATTAAGAAGAAATAAATCTGAGGTTGTGTTAATTGATTTTGGTATTGCGCGAGAGTTTAATCCTAATCAAATGAACAGCCACACTCAATTTGTTTCGGATGGTTATGCCCCGATTGAGCAATATTTTCGCAGACACAAACCAGGAGATTATACCGATGTTTATGCTTTGGCTGCAACGCTGTATGTACTCTTAACTGGTTATCTTCAAAAAGGCAAGATACTGTGCGATCGCTTACCACGCGCTATAGACAGAGATGATAATCTGAAAAACAGTAAACCCGACCCTTTAGTAGCACCAAATAAAATTAATCCAAATATTAGCTCTAGAGTAAATAACGCTATTCTTAGTGGAATGGCAATTCAACCTGATCAACGTCCTCAGACCGTGCAGAAATGGTTAAAATTACTTCAGCCTAATTCTAATCTGTCTCAGATGGCAACCCTACATATTCCAGGTATAAAGCCCATTTACCACAATGCTGTTACAAATTTTACCAAAATAAATAACCAGTCTTCTTTACTTCCTGTAGGGGCTGTCTTTTTCTTTATATTGATCATCTACATATATTTTCCTCATCTTTCCTTTAATCCACTTTCTCGTCCCAGTCAACCTCCATCTTATCAATCAGACCCTACAGAATCGCCATCCAAAAGAGCCAAGTTTAGAGAAGATTCACCTATTCAAGAAATATCTATTAATCCTGTACAAATAGATTACAGCCTTTTGGAAAAACTACTGGCATCTCAGAAATTTAGAGATGCTGATAACGAAACATTACAGATTATGCTTTTGCTCGTTAATCGACAGAAAAAAGCTTGGTTTGATATAGAAGATATTAATAATATTCCTTGCTCCGATTTACGCAAAATTAACAAATTATGGATAAAATATAGCAATGGTCGGTTTGGGTTTAGTGTACAGAAAAATGAATGGATTGAGGTGGGAGGTAAACGTGGAATTCATAATGTAAAAATTGCCAATAACTTTGGTAGTCGTGTTGGCTGGTATATGAATAATAAATGGTATCATAATATTATTTATAAACTTTCTGCTCCTTCAGGACATCTTCCTTTTAAAGTCACCTCTCGTGTTTGGGAGTTCGGCCCTCCTCATATTGCAAAAAGACTTGAAAGCTGCAATATTGATTAGAATATAAATATTAGGAGAAAAAGATGGATCGCACTTCCCCCCCCTCCATCAAACTAAGTGGTTTTGGATTGTGCGATCGCATCTTAGCTAAATTTATTTGATTCCCCAACCTAAAAGGTTACTTTAAATTCTGCAACCAAGTAATCAAATCATCTGGTGATGAGAAATCTAGCAACGCTTCCGCTAATTCTTCCAAGTGAGAAATAGATAAAGTGCAAATTCTGTCTTCTGTACTGATGGGAATTTCTCCCACTCGCCGCCTAAGTAAACGCAGAGTTTGTAGAAGTGCCTGCTGTTTTTGTCCTTGTTCTATACCTTGCTGTAAGCCTTGTTGTAAACCTTGTTGTAAACCTTGTTGTAAACCGCGTTGAACGCCTTTTTGAAGTATTTCTTGATAAAACAAAGATTCTTGCATATTATCCTCCCGAAATAGCTGACCGATCAGATTTGGTTTATGCAGTAATCCTGCCATTACTGCGGTACAAACTAATACTTCTCTTCGCTGTGTGGGGTCTTGTATTAATTCTACCCTTGCTGCTACTTCCTGCAACAATTCTCTTGGTGATTCACTGCGAGTTAGAGGTGCTAAAGGTAGCAAGGCGGGATCTGCTAAAAACAATTCTGAGTCTTCTTCCCATAATCTCATTATCCGATAGGAATGTATTGTGTTTGCTTCCTGAAATCTGTCTATGAAAACTAGGGGTGAATCGATACGTTGCAGGAAAATTACTACTTGTTCGATTTTACATCTGTATTTTCCATAAAGGCGCACCCAATAGTTGAGCATTCGTTCGGGAATTGGTGGGTCTGAATAAGGTAATTTTTCAAATTGTAGGTGTAAGATTGTGTTCCCGAATCGTAATAAAATTAAGGAATCTGCTCTAATTGGTTCGGCGGGTAATTCGGTTTTGAGGATTTCGACTGTGGTAAATTCCTCATTGGGTAATAACCAGCGAACGAAGCTGGCTGGATTTTGGGAGGCGATGTATTTGCAGGTGTTATCGTAGGCCAAGGTTTTGCTTTTTTGTCGGCGGATTTTCCCTTTTTTAGATTATACTTGCTCCCGATAAAGTTGGAGAAAAAATCTAGATTATTTTCGACTTTGCTGTGGCGATCGCACTTTCCTCCCTTCATCAAACTAAGTTGTTTTGGATTGTGCGATCGCACTTTAACTTTCTGAAGATAGCTGAATTTCAATTAATTCCTTACCTAAAAGTTTACGCCAAATTTTCCAACCAAGCAGTTAAATCATCTGGGGATGAAAAATCTAACAACGCTTCTGCTAATTCCTCCAATTGAGTAATTGATAAAGCACGAATTCTCTCTTCTGTGCTGGGTGCAACTTCTCCCACTCGTCGCTGTAACTGGCGCAAAATTACTGACACTTCGCGTTGTAAACCTTGTTGTAAACCTTGTTGTAAACCGCGTTGAACGCCTTTTTGAAGTATTTCTTGATAAAACAAAGATTCTTGCATATTATCCTCCCGAAATAGCTGACTGATCAGATTTGGTTTATGCAGTAATCCTGCCATTACTGCGGTACAAACTAATATTTCTCTACGCTGTGTAGGGTCTTGGATTAATTCTACTCTTGCTGCTACTTCCTGCAACAATTCTCTTGGGGAGTCACTGCGAGTTAGAGGTGCTAAAGGTAGCAAGGCGGGATCGGCTAAAAATACTGAAGAGTCTTCTTCCCATAAGCGAATTACTCGATAAGGATGTATGGTGTTTCCCACTTGAAATCTGTCTATGAAAACTTGGGGTGAGTCAATGCGTTTTAAGTAAATTACTACTTGTTCTATTTTACATCTGTATTTTCCATAAAGGCGCACCCAGTAGTTGAGCATTCGTTCGGGAATTGGTGGGTCTGAATAAGGTAATTTTTCAAATTCTAGGTGTAAGATTGTGTTGCCGAATCGTAATAAAATTAAGGAATCTGCTCTAATTGGTTCGGCGGGTAATTCGGTTTTGAGGATTTCGACATTTGTGAATTCCTCATTTGGTAATAACCAGCGAACGAAGCTGGCTGGATTTTGGGAGGCGATGTATTTGCAAGTGTTGTCGTAAGCCAAGGTTTTTAGGTTTGGCGAAATAGTTTGTACTTATTTTATATCATATTTATTGAAATTAATCCGGCAAAGTTAGTATTTCCGAAAATTTGCCTTTTAAAAAGTAAGTTTTCATGTCTCCTCTGCCTTTGACATGGATAATTCCCCGTTCTACAAAGTTGTAATGATTCTTTAGTAATTCGTAAGTTTCACAGGTAACTTGTATGCTGCCTGGTATGCCGTGAGATTCCATACGACTAGCAATATTTACTGTGTCTCCCCACAGATCATAAATAAACTTTTTCAAACCAATTACTCCGGCGACTACTGGGCCAGTATTAATGCCAATTCTAATTTGAAAATTTTGATTATTTTCAACATTAAATTTGGCTAATTCTTGTTGCATATCTAAAGCCATATCTGCGATCGCAAGTGCATGATCTTGCCGAGGCATGGGTAATCCAGAAACTACCATGTAAGCATCACCAATGGTTTTGATTTTTTCTAAATCATGTTTTTCGGCTAATTGGTCAAAAAGTGAGAAAATTTTATTGAGTAATTCCACCATTTCTGTTGGGGGAATTTTGGTTGATAATTCCGTAAAACCGACAATATCAGCGAATAAAACCGAAGCTTCACTAAAATGTTCGGCTAAGGTTCCACTAGATTGTTTGAGACGGTGTGCGATCGATTGCGGTAAAATATTCAGTAATAAACGTTCTGATTGTTCTTGTTCAATTGCTAGTTGTTGATAAGCTACTTCCATTTGCCGACGAGATCTAAACTCGGAACGCTGCAAACGTTCGTATAAATAAACCGACAAATCACAAACAAAACAAACCCAAAACATATATAAAAATAATAAGGATGTATTCATCCAAGGTGCTGGCATTGTCGCAGCTTTATTTAACAAAAACTGAATGCTGACATAGTAAGTGAAAACTCCCAGTTGTGTTGTTAAGTGTAAGTGCCAACACACAGGAATTAACGTAGTCATGCCAAAAAATGTTAAAGGCCATCCTAAAATATCAGGTTCGATTTTCCCGGCAAAAACTGTATTTATTATTAGTGGAATTAGGGTGACAGACCAAGCAAAACAGAGAAAAATTACGCTGGGATAACGCCGACCGAATTGAGTTTTTAGTAAGACTAAACAAGCTAATAAGGTTATTTCTTCGGTAATATATATTGCCAGAATTAAAGGTTGGAAAAACTCTCGGTTGAAGAAGAAGTTTCTGATTTCCAAGGCGATAAAAGTCAACAATCCGATTAAAGCAAGTTGTAAATTTAACTGCAAACGCTTACGGAGAAAGTCTCGTCGCCATCTTTGGTAATCAGCTGCTTCCACCTGAGTCTGTGCTTGGTGCCCTAGCAGATTTTGGATTAAAGAAGCCAATTGATTTCTGTTTAGTAGTTGCCGCATCCTGATTGCTAAACCCAAGGAGTAGAAGCTAAATTTAAAACCATCATAGGCTATAGCCCTCTTTTGCCACTACCACTAGAGAATCTTCTCGAACTGTATAGTCAGGACTTAGGCAGTGACGCTTAATATCGTGGGATGGTGGGTTACACTGGCGTTAACGCACCCGAAGGATAGAGGTTTGCGTAAGTCCTAATAGTTTCTTAGGCTTTCGCCTTGGGACAGCAAGCATTATTGAGAATGACTAAAATCTAGATTAGGCAAGGGGAAAGCGTTTTTCTCTGCTTATAGTGACAAAAGCGGGATGAGTGGAGGTAGCTTATATTTTATTTAGAGGGAAATATCTGGCTGTATCTTCCGGGGAAAGTATGACAGTTGGTAAATTGTCTACTTGGAGAAGCGATCGGCCAAACCAGCAAAAAGCAATTATTATTTCGCTACAGTCTTACAATTGCAGTTGATTGGGGAAACTATACCTAGCTGAAGTAAATTATAGCTAAAACTTAAGCGAGTTTACTCTTGAGTCACCTTAAAGAGTGACACATCATGTCAAAGAAAAGTCAAAGAAATTTTTTATTTTGAGAATAAGGATGAGTAACAAAGCGAGAAATCAGATATGCAAAACGATATCAATTTACCAATGGCGGCTGTAGTCAACGATATAGATGCTTTGATTACAGAAATGGATAAAAATCCTCAAATGTCCTCTTGGGCGATCAGATTAGTACTGAAAACAATTAAAGAAAAAGCCCGCAAAATGGCGTTAGATAACCAAGCTAATGTTACTAATTTTAATCAAACACCTCATTTTGAGCTTTTGACTAATTCATCAGTAATTAGTCCGGGAAAAATCACAAGTGTAAGTTAGAGTTCACCCTAAATTAATCCATTAAGAACCAGGTTGATTTTTGGGTGCTTTAGGATCAAATTGAGATTTGACTTCTTCTAATTCAATATCAATCTGACTCTTTGATTTTGCCGTTCCTAAAAATTGCGATCGCAATTCCTCTAAATCTTTATCAACTGGACTGTTCGCTGATTTATTTACTGTCTTGTTGGCAGGTGCAGGTGGGGGAGTTTTTATCGGAGGTTGGCTGGGTGTGACTGAAGTTGGCGAGTTTAAATCTTTGAGAACTTCGGCGGCTGATTGATAACGTTTGTTGATAGCATTTTCT
The DNA here is from genome assembly GCF_041929345.1 of Floridaenema aerugineum BLCC-F46. NCBI lineage: Bacteria > Bacillati > Cyanobacteriota > Cyanophyceae > Aerosakkonematales > Aerosakkonemataceae > Floridanema > Floridanema aerugineum. Next base: position 19,974 of record NZ_JBHFNQ010000126.1, on the reverse strand, counting down.
AGCATTTTATCTAAAACACTACCAAGTGAATTGCTAACTGGATGTTGTAAAAATTGCCGCCAAACCCAGGTATCTTCTTCCAAGTTATATAGATCAAAAGGTGACATTCTTGTTAATAAATGAATGCAAGTGACACCTAAACTATAAATATCACTAGAAAAAACGGCCTTACCACGCGACTGTTCTGGTGCTACATATTCCGGGCTACCAATACTAGTCCCGGTTTTTTGTAAAGCAGTACCAGCAGTAGTTTTAGCAGCACCAAAATCTACCAAAAATAACTTATTATCGCTGGTTCTTCTAATAATATTGTCTGGTTTAATATCCCGATGAATTACTTGGTGATTATGAACAAATTGCAGTATGGGTAATAAATCATTTAATAATTGGCGAATTTGAGTTTCGTTGAAAGCACCTTTTTGAGCTAATTCTTGGGATAAAGTTTGCCCATCAATGAATTGTTGAATTAGATATTGGCGGTTATCTTGAGTGAAGTAAGCTAGTAATTCGGGAATTTGCGGATGTTTACCTAATTCATCTAATTGTACTGCTTCTTGAGTGAATAATTCGGCTGCTTTTTGGGCGTTATTTGTGCCTTGGGCTAAAGGGTAAAATTGTTTAATTACGCAACGAGGTTTTGAGGGTTTATCTTCATCTATTGCTAAAAATGTTCTGCCAAAACCGCCTTGACCAATAGGTTTTATTGCGCGATAACGTTCTCTTAGTAAGAGTTTTGCGCCGCAGTTAACACAAAAGTTTGTTGTTCCAGGGTTTTGCGGATTTGGGCAATTAGGATTGAGGCAGTAACTCATAATATTTTACCAATTAATTAATGATGGGGTATAGCATATTATAAAACTTACAGGACTTATGCAAGTGTCAGATTTGGATCGAATTGTAGGGTGCGTCAGACATTAAATTTGATTGAAAGAATCAGGGTTTTAGCGTCTGACGCACCCTACTGTAGGTGCAAATAAATAAAGTGATAATAGTTATCTAAGGATAGGGCGGGCAGGATGCCCACCCCACAAGAGTTACAGCTTTCTTGTGGGGTGGGCATCCTGCCCGCAAAAGGTTTTCACTTTATTTATATCTACCTACTTATTGCAAAACCCTGTAGAGACGTTATATATAACGTCTCTACATTATGGGATATATAACCTCTCTACATTATGGGTAATCTTGCCGGACATGATATTACCGCCCATCGCCAATTAAAATAAAAGGCGACCAATAATAAGGATGAGAATATTTGCTTTGAATTAGGCTAAGTTTCGCTTTTCGCAAGGCTTCACTTTTGCTCATTCCTTGCTTCATATTTTGATAAAACTGAATCATTAAATCCTTTGTCGCAGCATCATTAACACTCCAGAGAGTTGCAATTATTGATTTAGCGCCTGCACGTTCAAATATATAGGCGACTCCGGCTATTTCTTCACCATTGGAATTTGTTTCTATGGCAGTTTGACAAGCACTGAGGGTGAGGAGTTGGGTATTTTGTAATCCTAATAAAGCAGCATCGGCTATTTTGAATTGTTGATCTGCAAATAGGATTGTGTTTGCTTCCATGTTCAATTTTTTACAACCTTGGGGTTGAAAACAGCCGTGAGTTGCTAGGTGTAGGAGTGGAAAGCGGGAGGCGGCAATTTTGAATTTTTCCAGGGTTGCATCGTTGTGGAGAAATACTTGGCTTCCTGGGAACATCTGGGCAAGATTTTTTACTTCTTCCTCTGTTCCGGGTAGATTTTGCGGAGCTTGGGGAACCGGATTTCCTAATGCAAAAATACCTTTTTGGAGAAAGGTTTGATTTTGTGGAAATGTTTGATTTTGTAGAGACGTTTGATTTTGTAGAGACGTTTCATGAAACGTCTCTACATTATTGGATTTTAAAGAACGACTGGAAAGGCGAGTCAGATAATTAATCGGATATTTTTGGATTAAATATTCGCCTGTTTGTTGGTCATAGAAAGTTTCAAAGGGAATATATCGCAGTTTGCCTGTGGCGATGATGCTCAATTGTTTGGGTGAAAAGGCTTTGATTTTGTCTTCTACTGGGCGAATGAGTATGTCGTAAAGTTTGATTGCGATTTCTTTATCTCTGTCACCTAAGCCTTGTAGTTGTTGGCGGTAGCTTGTTACGAGGTCGTCGAATTCTTTAGGATCAATTGTTTTTTTAATTACCCTTAGTTTGTCTTTGGTTAAGATAAATATGGCTACGGTATTTGGGACGTTTTTTACATTTGTTAATAAGATGGGTTGAATTACGACGGTTCCTTCTGAGATGCTTTCTCTTAGCAGTTTAATGTCTTTGAGTTTGGTTTCAAATAGTTCAGCACCTTCGGGAAATTGGCGGATTTCTTCAGCTTTACTATAAACTTCTGCTTCTAATTCCTGTATTTTTTCTACTAAATTAGTAGGATAATAATTATTTTCTGCTTGCCAGTAGAGAAATTGTAATTCTTGATTTTTTTGATTCCATTCGTTAATTTTTTGTTGTATTTGTGGGTTACTAACTTTGGCATTAATTAGACGGGTGTAGTCAGCGAGGTCAGCTTTGGCAGTGAGGTTGGCCCATTCAAAGGCTTTGCTAGGTTGGTTTTGATTGATTAGAAGGTCGATCAGTGCAATAACACTTTCTTTACGGCTAAATGAATTCAAAAATAGTAGCCGATCTTTCCACATTAATTTACCGCGAATCCCTAATGTTATTTCTACTGCTTTTTGATAGTAATCAATTGCTTCTTTAGGTCTATTAATGTCACGATATATTGCTCCTATATTTTTTAATATATTAATTTTCCATGTATGAAATCCTAACTTATTTGCAATTAAAAATGCTTCTTCAAAAAAAGACAATGACTTTTTAAATTCATGATTACTATAATATATTTCGCCTATTTTATTTAAATTCCAACTTTGAAGAACTTGATTACCCAGTTGCTTACCAATATTTAGAGAATCTTCATAATACTGTAAAGCCTTTTTTTGCATATTAACTGCATTATACACTATACCAATACTGTTGAGAGTCCAAGCTTCTCGATCTCGATTACCTATTTTCTTGCTAATAGATAGAGATTTTTCATAGTAATGCAAAGCTTCTGTAAATTTACCGCTACCACTGTACGCATTACCAATTTGACTTAAAATCATGCTTTCATAAGAATTATTATTGAAGGTAGAGGTATAGTATAAGGCTTGCTTCAAATAATCTAAAGCTCGTTCTGGCTGTCCTATCTCTACATAGATAGAACCAACTCCAACTAAAGCAATAATTTGTAATTGCGTTGTTATTTTTTCTACATTAGTAACCCAACTTTCATTTTGAGCGTACACTGGATATTGTTTAATTTCTTTTCTTAGTTCATTGATTTCATGAGTAATATTTGAAATTTCTTGACAAGTTTCTATAACCATTTGATATTGTCCTTGTAAATACATATTTAACATTTTTTTTAGCAACTTCATTGCTTTAATTAATTGTCGAGTTATCAATATATATTTTTTCATTTTTTCTAATATTTGGATATAGGGTATAATATTCTCTGTTTCAAATTTTTGTAGTTCTTCTTCAAAACGATGTAGTTCCTCGTCAGTAGGTATTTTATGCTGATATCCAAAAGCTTCTTCAATCATTAATTGTTTAGATTGTCCCCAGCTGGTTTCAACCATCAATGGAAAAATCATAATGATCAAACAAACACCCAGAGCTAAAACAGTTATAATAAATTTTTTCATCCTTCTACTTCCCTGAAAAGTGTGATTCATCGCGCAAATCTTCAACAAAATCTATATCTATACCTAATTGATCCACATAGTTTTCTAACCAATCTTCTAATTGCAAATCTGGAATGTTAATGAAATCTCTAGTATTGTGAGTTAGTAGGATATCTTGACTGAACTCTTGCACCACTCCCAAAACCCGCCTGCGAATCAATTCGCAGGCTAATAGCTCAACTCCACTAAAGTGGACTGAAAGCTTTTAATTTTAAATATAGGACTTACGCACTGATACTAAATATGGTGGGATGGTGCGTTACCTTAGCACTAACGCACCCTACTACTTTACTATTTCTTCCATAGTTTTCCTAAAATCCTCTCTCCCTTCCCAAGGAGTTTCTAAAAATTCCTTCATTTTTTGCAACTTTTCTTCATTACTCATGTTCTGAATCACTTCAATCTCGACATTCACTTCTTGACCATCAGGAATATTAATTTCTTGTGAAAGTTCGATCGCTTTCCCTCGTTTGATGCCTTTGATTTTCATGTTGGTTGTCTCCATGCTATTCTATAAGATATTATCTGATTAACTAAAGAGCGATCGCTTGACTCAATCAGGGTTGAGAAACCGGGTTTATAAACAATAAATCAAGATTTTGACGTTTCATCTTATGCAATAAACCCGGTTTTTGGCAGGGTCTACAAGATGCGATCCGCCCGTAGGGACACGGCACGATCGATCTTGTTGTTTCAACCATTATTTCTATTACGCCGTGTCCCTACTATCTTAATATGGGGTGACGATAATAGTCATGGTTTTGTCGGCTAAATTAAAGCGCATTTCATCTACTACGTAGGTATTTGTTTTGGCGATCGATTCAATACTTTCTAATCGGGTTCGATCGACTACAGGTGGCCCTAATCTTACTTCTGCTTGTCCTTTAATCGGGTCTTTCAAAATAAAAGCATTCAGCGGAATTTTTTCCCAAGATCTTGGCAGTAAAACTCTCTCACCTCGAATAAACTGTCGCCCATCGCTGCCATAAACTAAACCTTGATTGTCAAACTTTACATTAACAATTTGACTTAGAGGGATAGAGATAGAATTTCCATTGCGCTGAATTGATAGATTTTGTCGGTCGATCGCCTTTATTTGACCACTCTTTGATTGATTTCCTTTCAGGATAATCTCTGCCTCTGAAGGCAAGGATACAGGAATTAATCTTTCATCAGCTTTGAGGTTTGGTACTTGTGCAAATGTAAAGTTTCTTGTGGGAATATTTTGATTAGTTGCTGCATTGGTGTATCCAACAAAGTGGGGTGTTGTTGCCAAAAGTGCCACGACAAACACCGGGAAAAAAGGTTTCATATTTTGGAACTCTTTTTTAGTGAGCTATAATTTATCTATTATAATTCATCTACCTTTAGAGAGGTTTTGTGTCCAGTACTGCACCTACCCAGGAACTAAATATTTTAGGCAAAGTTGCCAGTGTTGTCGGTTTATTGGGTGCTGCCCTTTTCTTCACTGGCTGGATTTATCGTTGGTCATATTTCTACTTTTTTCAGTTAGAAGTAACTACTCTAGATTTACCAGCGCAGTCGTTTTTTATTGTTCCTTTGCAAGTATTTTTCGGTGATGGTTGGGCAATTTTCAAAAGTGTAATTGCTTTGATTTTCACCGCTATAGCTATTATCATTAGTTTATGGTTAATTCAAGTAATAGGTAGTGCGGTTAGTGTTAGAATAGAGAGATGGCGATCGCACATTATTAGTTACTGTGAAAGACGCGATCGTTTTTGGTGGGCACGTCAACTAAAGTCTTTGGTTCAGTTTAATTCGATTAACATAGATTCGATCAAATTTTTGCGATCGCTAGTTGATGAAGTAGTCATAGTAGCTTGGATATTAATGGTTTTATTTTGGTTAGCTAGTTGGCAAGGAACCGCAGATGCAAGAAGAGATGCGGGACAAAATTCTACCTTACCAGTTGTCACTTTAGTAACACCAGAAAACCGTTCGCCTTTAGGACGTAAACTAGATGATGAATTCACAGATCCGAGTTTAAAGGGCTATCGGATAATTGGCGATCGAGGTTTATTTAATTCTGTACTAGGCAAAGAAGATACTGATATTAGTAATAAAAAGAATCCGAGAGTTTGGCGATTATTAACGGAACGTGGCGGTTGGATTTATTTGTTTCCCGCTTTACCTGTGAATTCTCAAGCAAGCGATCGGCCCATAGTTATCGCTATCCAAGAAAGTCAGTCTAGCCCACATTTAATGATTTTAAGTGGAGAAACATCAAAAGCAAAATAACCTTAAACTAGTTATCGTTTCCTCCTAATAAATAACGTAATCGCCATTGTCCATCAAATCGGGCAAAACTAATGCGGTAATCTCTCGGTTCATAATACACGAACTGATTTTGTACCCAGCCTTTTTTACCATTTTTAAGTATTACTGGAGTCCAACCATCATATTGATTAACTAATTCTCGATCGGACTCTGATAAATTCTGGTAAGTTTCCGAATCAAATTGGACTAATTCTTTAGAAACTACTCCTATTATAGGTGAATTAGTTTTAGGTTTAGTGCGAATGTTGACGCGATCGGCAATAATTGCTACTTGAGTTTGCCAATCAGAATCATAAATTGGTTTACCGAAAGTTTTGGGACAAACCCAAATTTCGTTTTCGGTTTCTTGCTGAGTTATTCTAGTAGTAACTTCTAATGTACAGCCAGCAGTAACAGCTTTTTCTATTTGTTGCCAAAAAGGAGAATTTTTATCTTCTAGATCATAGGTTTCCAAACTTAATGATTGTGCAGAAATTGATTGAGTTTGCGGAGTCACGAGGGCGCGAATAAAAGTTTCATCACGGCGCTTTACTGCACTTAAAAAAGATTGGCGGAATTGGGAAAAATCTACTTTACTAGATAGGGAATTATTTGGTAATAATGTAGTTTTATGGTGTTGATAATTCCCTGGTTTTTGCAAGTTTAAGTCTTTGGGGAAGGAGTTATTTTCCCATGATTGGAGAAAAACTTTTTGAGCATTTAATGCAGATTGTCTCCCATTTAAATAAGTGATGGTTGCTAAAGTAGAACCTGCGATCGCGCCAAGGACTATCATCATAAACATCAAAATGTGTGGAAATCTCATAGCAGTTCCTCTGCAAGTCAATTATTTGGGGAAAGATAGTTACCCTGACTGATACTATTTTAGATTTAAAAGGTGCATCAGAACCTTAAAATGTAGAGACGTTGTATACAACGTCTCTACAAGCTGGAAATTGTAGTGTTTGATCCGTCCTAAAAGATAGTTACTTGTCTGAAAAGAACGGGTTTTACATAACTCAAGATAGCAGTTGTAGTTGTCGGGTGCGTCAGACCCTAAATTCGATCGAGAGTATCAAAGTTTTAGCTTCTGACGCACCCTACTAATTGTGCTAATCATTAGTTGTAGTAGCTTGGTGCGTTACCAGCTTTCCACTTAATATTACAACCAACGCTAGGTTTTTGGTCTTGACTTACAGGTTGATCATTTAATACTGCATCGATAGCGGCGCGTAAATCTTTACCTGTAACAGGAATACCGTTGCTAGGACGACTATCATCCAATTGACCACGATAAAATAATTCTCTATTGTGATCGAATAGGAAAAAGTCAGGGGTACAAGCGGCGGTGTATGCTTTAGCAACTTCCTGGGTTTCATCATAACAGAAAGGAAAGGTAAAACCAAGTTCTAAAGCCATTTCTTTGAGTTTTTCTGGTGCATCATCGGGGTAATTTTCGACATCATTGGTACTGATTGCCACTATTCCCAAACTCTGATTTTTGTAATCTTTGCCTAATTTGGCTAATTCATCTTTGATATGTTTTACAAAGGGACAATGCCGACAAATAAACATCACCAGCAATGCTTTTTTGTCAGCAAAGGTGGCGAGAGAAATTTTCTCATTAGATACTACATCTGGTAGTTGAAAATCTGGTGCTTTAGTACACAAAGCTAACATAGTTGAAGGAGTTAAAGCCATGATTGCAACTGCCTTTAGTAGAGGTGTTCATTATTTAAGATATCAGATGATCTGTTTTTTTCTGGTTTCGTTGACGTTTAATCTGCCAACCTATACCAAAAGCGGCAAAACTTAGTAAGCTAAAAGCAGAACTAGATTCGGGAACAGATTTAGAAGTTGGAGTGAGGAGAAAGTATCCTGATTGACCATTGAGATTACCACTGCCGATAATTTGCCCTTTGTTATTAATTTTTAAGGCTGAAGTTAGTTCCCAGCCTAAATTATTATCAATCAAATTATTCAGATCATAAATACTATTTTCCTCCCAAATAACAGCGGATGTTAAACGGGAGTTAGTGCCGGAAGCACCTACTATTTGCCCTAAATTATTAATGCTGTTTGCTTGGCTGTAACTACCGCCAAAGCTGCCCAAGTCAGTCCCAACTGGGTCTTGTTCAGGATTATTCCATAAGAGTCCATGAATGGGAGGTGAATATAAATCTTGTGGCTCGGAAACTAAATTTCCAAAACCAACTATTTGACCTCGATCGTTGATAGATGAAACTGTTAATGGTATATGAAAGGTATTTTCTCTAAGAACCTCTGTTGGGAATAATAGTTTGGCTTGACCATTGTCGTAAAACCAACTATGTCTGACACCTGCACCTCCACCATTTCCTATTACTTGACCCGAATTGTTAAGTGCCATTCCCAAAATAGCTCTAGCAGAAAATAAATTGGTAAGTGTGCCGTCAACATCCCTAAATAAACCAGTAGCACCATAGCGCAACCATTGAGGAACTGGCAATTTAACTAAAGCCATTTGTCCATTATCGTTAATATCATTGGGAATTAAATAAGGCTCATTTATTTTTTTAATATCAGTATCATCGGCAATAAAGGGCTGTTCCCCAATTATAGAATCGCCCCAATAACCAACTATTTTGCCTTGGTTATTGATTGCAGTAAGTTGTATACTACGAGGATTTTTACTAATACTAGGAATTAAACTAGAATAATCGTTTCCAGTTATTTGCTCAGTAATATTAGCTAGGTCATAAATTAGTTTATAAAAATCCGGTTGACCAATTAACTGATGAAAATCGGTGATATTTCCGTTAGTCCATAAATAGTTTTCTCCAACTATTTGACCATTGTCATTAATATCTGAAGGTCGGAAAGGTAATTCAGTAATAGAATAAAAGGAGACTGCGGCAGATGGAAGGGTGGTGGCAAAAAAGATTAAAGTACTACTAGCAGTAGTTAGTGAGAGATTTTTTAAAGTTAGCATGGCATTTTTTGAAATTTTAAAGACAAAGTTTTTCCCCACTGTTGAGTTAGTCATTATGTGGGAACTTGGGATGAGTTTATTTAGTCAAAAAATAGCGATCGCCAACAATTTATAAACCTATCTCAAGGTAGGTAAATAAACAAAAATAGGATTTTCCGTATAATCAAGTAAAAATGGTAACGCCATTAAGTTTGAGATTACCAGCCAAAAAACTGGCAACATAGAAAAATTAAACAGTTGCTTAGTTGAGCTAATCTGGATCAGATAAGTTAAAATCTAACAGCCCAACTTGTAAGTTAGGTATCATGTCTGTTTATTGTTCTAAAGGACACGAAAACGCTGTTACAAACCTCTATTGTCAACAGTGTGGGGAGAAGCTGGATCAACCTGTTGTTAAAGGTGTTTATCCGGGGTTGCTGCTGGGCGATCGCTATCGGATCATCCGCCAACTGGGACAAGGTGGTTTTGGGCGGAGTTATTTGGCGGAAGACTCTAACCGCTTCAATGAACCTTGTGTTTTGAAAGAGTTCGCGCCGCAAGTTCAAGGTACTTACGCACTACAAAAAGCTGTAGAATTGTTTGAAAGAGAAGCTGGCATTCTCTACAAATTACAACATTCACAAATTCCTAAGTTTCGGGAATTATTTCGGGCAAAACTTCAAGATGAAGGGCATTTATTTTTAGTTCAAGATTATATTGAAGGGGAAACTTATCGGGCTTTATTAGATACAAGGAAACGCCAAGGGCAGAAATTTACTGAACCAGAAGTTAAGCAATTAATGTTGCAACTTTTGCCTGTTTTGGATTATATTCACGGTTTAGGTGTAATTCACCGCGATATTTCTCCTGATAATATCATTTTAAGAAATTCCGATTGGTTGCCAGTATTAATTGATTTTGGTGGAGTTAAAGAAGTAGCAGCAAATGCCGAATCTCAATTTACTCAAGCGCCGCCAAATGTTGCACCTTCTTATGCTACTAGATTAGGCAAAATTGGTTATGCGCCACACGAACAAATGCAGGTTGGGGTAGTTTATCCGCACAGTGATTTATATGCTTTGGCGGCGACGGTTTTAGTGTTATTAACTGGTAAGGAACCACAACAATTAATCGCTCCGCATAATATGACTTGGAACTGGCGACAAGAAGTAAAATTAAGTCCCAGTTTTGGCATGACTTTAGATAAAATGTTGGCTTATCGTCCTGGCGATCGCTATCAAACTGCCCGTGAAGTTTCCGAGATTTTGGGAGGTAATATAAACTCACCTGTTCCTGTTAGTAAAACATCAAATTCTGCCACAATTCAAAGTACTATAGCAGTTTCTCCAGCCGCAACTCAAGCAGTAACAAATCCTCCTCCAAGCCGGAATCAAACTATTAGTAGTAGCAGTTCTAGTGGTTGTTTTGGTAAAATTTTGGCAACAGGTTTAGTAATTGCGATCGTCAGTGGCATAGGTTTAGCAATTAGCAATAGTAACTTATTTAAGCATACTAGAAAACCGCCTCGCCCACCAGTAGAACAACCAAGGGAGACAACAAAACCTGAACCTATCTCGAAACTTTCCCCGCAAGAACAAGCGAGGAAAAATGGGTTGCGCGATCGTCGTCAAGCTTTAGGTATCGATTACAATTTCTTTTTAAGTTTGGTAAATGAGACATTCTGGCAGAAAAATCCTAGTCAGAGAGGAAAGGTTTTAAGCGATGAACCAAAAGACGAACAATTACGGAATCAATGGGATAAAATTGCTGCCGAATGGTTGGATAAACTAGGATTTTTAAGTAGCGAATCTCGTCGCCGTTTAGGAAGTTACACGGTAAACGATCGCTTGCAATGGAAAGCCGAAGTAAATAATAAAAAACTTAGCAGTCGCGCCCTTTATGACATTGCAGATGCCGAATTTTTCTCTAGATTTCCTGAACAACGAGGGCAAAACTTTATTGATCAACCCATTGGGCAAGTTTGGCAAGCAGTAGTTTTTGATAAAGTTAATGCGATTAAATATGGTAATGCGTTGCAAAGAATTGTATTTCCAGAAGGAGAGATAGGCGATCGCGTTAGTGGTACACTCAAACCTGGAGAAGGAAAAGCTTACATTGCTGGTTTAGCTGCTGGGCAAATTATGAATGTAAAACTAACAGCAGATGACAAAGTTTTATTTTCAGTTTATCCACCAACCAGCGAACAGCCAGCATTATTAGAAGATTCTACTAAACGTACTTGGTCAGGTACACTTCCCCAAGGTGGTTTTTATGAATTTGTTGTCGTTTCTCAAGCAACAAAACCCGTTAATTACCAAATTACTTTAACTGCGGAAAATCCCCCACCACCGCCAGAACCAACACCGATTGAAACACCAACTTCTACTCCAACACCAACAGAAACACCAACAACAGAACCAACACCAACCAACACACCAACCAATACACCAACAGAAACACCGACAACAGAACCAACACCCACAGAAACTACTCCACAGCCTTCTAGCGAAACACCTGCAACTAATCAGCAAGGAAATCTTTAGGTGTCGATCGTTACTGAAATAGGCTCTTTTGTACTTGTGGTGGAAAACCTTAGCTTTAGGGACTGAGGACGTTCGGCTGAGCGCTCACGTCGAAGCCTGGGGACTGGGGAACTTGTAAATCCAGCTCCCTGGTTGAACCGGGGGTATACACTGCTCCTCAATTCCTGTCTAAAATTCCTTAAACTTGCTCATTCACTCAGCTATAACCAACAAATGAGCAAGTTTAATCTAAACAGGGAAAGAGATCTCAAAGAGATCTGGGAATGCAGCAGTAGTTTTACTTCAGTCTAGTTCTATTTAGCGCCAGCTTGTTTTAGCAATTCCTCTATCTCCGGTTTCCCCGATGCCCTTTTTAAAGCTGTATATACAAAATCTGAAGAATTTGGATTAGCACCTTTATCCAGCAAAGCTTTGACAATCTCGGTATTACCTTTATCTATTGCCTTTAGCAGAGAGTCTGAGTTGCCGTTCCTCCCATCATTAGGATTAGCACCTTTTTCTAAGAGCATTTTCACTATTTCAGGATTACTTTTATCGATCGCCTCTGATAAAGACTTTGAGCTTTCTCCGTTAATACCATCGTTGGGATTAACGTTTTTATCCAAGAGTAACTTTACAATTTCAGTGTTACCTTGTTCTGAGGCCAATTGTAGAGCTGTAAATATAGCCCTCTTAGAATTTGGGTTGGCACCTTTTTCCAACAATACTTTCGCAACTTCAGTATGTCCTCGCTGTATTGCGGTTAGCAGAGATTCTGAATTTCCGTTCTCACCATCGTTAGGATTAGCACCCTTTTCCAGCAAAGCTTTGACAATCTCAAGATGACCTCCCTGTACGGCTTTTGTTAGGGAACGTGAGTTACCGTTCTCACCATCTTGAGGATTGGCACCTTTTTCTAAAAGTAATTTGACTATCTCGGTGTACCCTTTTTGAGAAGCTATTGTTAAGACTTTAGCTGTAACAGGATTGCCGAACATATCTTGTCCAGCTATTCCTGGCGAATTTGGGTCAGCACCTTTGTCCAATAATGTTTTTACAATCTCAATATGCCCCCCTCTTACAGCTTCCCCTAAAGCACCTACTCCCATACCAGTTGTTGGTTTAGCACCTTTATCAAAAGACTTTTTCACCAGTTCCATATTACCCGCACCGGATGCACCTGCCAACACGCAACCAGACTCGATTCCAGCAGTTAGGAATAAATCTACCGCTAAGGAATCTCCTTTAAGCGCAGATTGATAACAAGATGCTTCATTATAAGAAATGCCCAATTTAGTTAATTCTTCACGGGCTTGTTGTGGAGACTTACTACAAGCAGTAAGGGCGAACAGGAGTAAGACAGTCCCAGCGAATTTTTTCATGGCAGTCAAAGCCTCAATATTCAATAATTGGCATTGGTAGACTACTTTTCCGATAAATTCCTAGATAGTCAGAACTTACGCAAGTGTCGCACTTGAATCCTTGTTTTAGGGTGTGTCAGATCCTAGATCTGATCCAATACTGCTCGGGTTTTGCAAATTTTTGGTCTGTAGGGGTGAAGCATTCGGGCAGAAAATCTGGGTTTTGGGCCCTAAATTTTGACCCGAATGCTTCGCCCCTACCCAAAACCCGAGCAGTATTGAGATCTGATCGACAACATCAGGGTTTGAGCTTAGTAGAGCACCCTACTATTTGTGCCAGTTGCATAAGTCTTGATAGTGTATTTCAATAGTTAATATTGAAACAGTCTTTAACTATGGAATGCCTCAGTATTTACACTGAGACAAAAAAAATCAGAGGTACAAAGTCGTAAAAATACTGTCTTTATTATGCTTTGGCAAGCATGGTGAGGCTAGGATTTTATTGAAAAAATATAAAATTTTGGTAAATTTTTGTAATAAGGTTAAACATCATTCTGTGCAAATTAGATAAGGGTGAACAAAAAACTGTCCACCCCCAAAAGATTTATGGAATTTTGAGTCAGCTATTAAGCTTCATCTAATGCAACAATTCCGGGAAGTTCTTTACCTTCCAACAATTCCAAACTTGCGCCACCACCAGTAGAAATGTGACTCATTTGATCTGCCACACCGACTTTTTCGACAGCAGCTACAGAGTCGCCACCACCGATAATGGTAACAGCATCTTTCTTAGCTGCTAGAGTATTGGCGATCGCTTCCGTACCCACAGCGAACTTATCAAATTCAAACACACCCATTGGGCCGTTCCAAATTACAGTTTTGCAATCTGCCAAAGCTTCTTGGAACATTTTCACAGATTCCGGGCCAATATCTAAACCCATCCAACCATCGGGAATGTTTTCAATGCTAACAGTTTGAGAATCAGCATCAGCCGCAAATTTATCTGCAACTACTACATCAGTTGGTAACAGTAATTGTACGCCTTTTTCTTTCGCTTTTGCTTCCAAAGATTTCGCTAATTCTAGCTTATCTTCTTCCACCAAAGACTTACCCACATTTAAACCGCGAGCTTTGTAGAAAGTGAAAATCATGCCACCGCCGATAAACAGCTTGTCGCATTTTTCCAGCAAGGTTTCAATTACCCCAATTTTGCTAGAAACTTTAGAACCGCCGATAATAGCTGCTAAAGGACGTTGAGGATTTTCGATCGCATTTTGCAAATACTTCAATTCCTTCTCAATCAAAAATCCCGCAACCGAAGGACTCAGATATTTAGTCACACCTTCAGTAGAAGCATGGGCACGGTGGGCAGTTCCAAAAGCATCGTTAACATACAAATCTGCATTAGCTGCCAACTTCTTAGCAAATTCCGGGTCGTTCTTTTCCTCTTCCTTGTAGAAGCGGACATTTTCTAGCAACAAAACGTCACCATTTTGCATTGCCGCAACCGCAGATTCAACTTCTTCGCCAATGCAATCGCTAGGCTTTTTCACCTCTTTTCCCAATACTTCTGACAACCGTTTAGCAACAGGAGTGAGACGAAGTTTGTCATCAACACCCTTGGGACGGCCAAAGTGACTGGATAGGATGACCTTGGCTCCATTATCTGTCAAATACTGGATAGTTGGCAAAGCAGCCCGGATGCGGGTGTCATCGGTAATGTTACCTGCATCATCTAGAGGAACGTTAAAATCAGCCCTTACCAGGACTCTTTTACCAGATAAATCTGAGGACGTGAGATCTGCTACAGTTTTCTTGGACACCGAAATAACCTCCTAAATGCTTTTTTTACGAAATCAGCGTGCCAAACTTATGGTTGTCCGTTCTGTCTACGCAGTCCACATTTTACCGGAGTGAGGGATCACGAGGTACGTTAAATGTTTAAGACAGTTTTGTTTCCTGTGGATCAAAGTCGAGAAGCCCGCGAAGCGGCTGATGTAGTCACCAATATCGTGCAAAAATACGCTAGTCGCCTCGTTTTATTGTCGGTAGTGGAACCACCAGCTGAGGGAGAGTCAGCCAATACAGATGCGATGGCTTCACCCGAAGCAGTGGCAAAATTATTGAAAACTGCCCAAACTCTGTTTGCCGATCAAGGAATTCTTGCAGATGTCATGGAACGCCAAGGCAAAGCAGCTTTTATGATCTGCGATGTTGCTGACGAAATTGACGCAGATTTGATCGTTATGGGTAGTCGAGGGTTAGGATTAACGGAAGAAGGAAGCACCGATAGTGTCACCTATCGGGTAATTAACCTTTCTCCTTGTCCTGTGTTGATTGTTCCTTAATGGGGGACTGGGGATTGGGGACTAGGGACTAGGAAGAGAGTTTTGAGTTTAATCCCCAACCCCTAACCCCCAACCCCTAACCCCCAAATTCTATGACTACTCCTGCGATTCAATGGTATCCCGGACATATTGCCAAGGCGGAAAAGGCACTCAAGGAACAGCTAAAGTTGGTTGATGTGGTGCTGGAAGTTCGGGATGCGCGAATTCCTTTGGCAACTCAACACCCGCAAGTTCCGCAGTGGGTGGGAAGTAAGGCGAGAGTGTTGGTACTCAACAGGATGGATATGATTCCGTCTCAAGTGCGCCAACTTTGGGAAAATTGGTTTGAGTCGCAGGGGGAAACTCCTTATTTTACGGATGCCCAACATGGTAAGGGTATCCCAGCTGTGACGCAAGCGGCGCAAGCGGCGGGGGTGGAGATGAATCAGAGGCGGCGCGATCGCGGAATGCTTCCCCGTCCTGTTCGCGCTGTCGTCATCGGTTTCCCCAATGTGGGAAAATCAGCTTTAATCAATCGGTTGTTGAATAAAAAAGTAGTAGAAAGTGCCCGTCGTCCCGGAGTAACTAAACAATTACGTTGGGTGAGAATTTCTCAGGAAATTGAACTATTAGATGCGCCAGGGGTAATTCCCGGTAAGTTAAACGATCAGGAAGCAGCGATTAAATTAGCGATTTGTGAAGATATCGGCGAAGCATCTTATGATAATCAGCGAGTTGCTGCCGAATTAGTGGAATTATTGAACTATTTAAGAGATGTACACGGGAATTTTTTGCCCGGATCTCCTTTGCAATCTCGCTACGGTTTGGATGCGAAAGAATGTACCGGGGAAGATTATTTAGTAAATTTGGCGAAAGAACGTAATCAAGGCGATGTGGAACGAACAGCACGGCAACTTTTGAATGATTTTCGTAAAGGTTTCATGGGTGCGATTCCTTTGGAATTTCCCCCAAATTAAAGAAGTCAGGACAAAAACTCTATCTCATCTAATCCCAGTTTTTTTCCGAGAAACTGGGTTTTTTCCATCAGTCATATTTATAAAAAATTAAGTATCGATGCCAAAAATTCGGTTTAATATAAGTAATGTTCTATATCAAAAGTATTAAGTCTAAGGGAGTATTAAACTGATGAAAAATCACGACAATTTTCCCCGAATCAACAGACGTAGTTTACTGAAATTAGCAGGTATTGGCGGATTGGTAGCAGCGGGAGGAACTGGGGTTAAATATTTAACTTCTCCGCCAACAGCACCAACAGTAAGAGATAAAAATATTACAGGTGATCAAGCATGGGAAATGTTACAAGCCGGAAATCAACGCTACGTTGCTCAAAAAGTTTCTCATCCAAACCAAACAGAACAAAGAATGACGGAAGTTGCCAGAGGTCAAAATCCTTTTGCTATTGTTCTTGGTTGTGCTGACTCAAGAGTTCCCCCGGAAATTATTTTTGATCAAGGTTTGGGTGATTTATTTGTAATTAGGGTAGCGGGAAATATTGTGGATAATGCGGTCGCTGGTAGTATTGAATATGCGGCTAAAAAACTTCACACTCCGCTGTTAGTTGTACTCGGACATGAAAGATGTGGTGCGGTGACTGCTGCTGTTAAAGGTGGTGAACTTCCCGGAAATATTGGTACTTTAGTTAATGCGATTAAACCAGCAGTAAAAAGTGTCCAAGGTTTACCGGGTGATCTTGTGGAAAATTCCATCAAAGCAAATATAAGAATTGTAGTTAGTCAATTGAGATCTCGGCAACCTATTGTGTCTAAATTAGTCAAAGCAAACAAATTGAAAATTGTTGGCGCACGTTACGATTTGGACAGTGGTAAAGTCGATTTCATTGCTTAAAACTATTAAAAATTAGATGATATAGATGGTTTTATTGGTTGTTGTAATGTGGAAAAATTAGCGATCGCCACCTCTCAATAAGACCTAAAAAATCGGGTTTCTTTACGAAAATCCCTGGCTTTCAGATTTAGCTATTGGCTCCAAACCCGGTTTTTAGCCTTGGTGCAAGATCTGAGTTTCAGCAAAAATACTTGTCAATCTTTCCAAGTTCTTGACATTTCATCTGTAAAGTTAGAGTAATTTCACCTACGTCCCCGGACAGAGAACCAGGGAAATAGACGAAACTCCCTTTAGCAGGCGGTTTCAGAGGTGTCTTGCGTCTTAATAATCCTGGAAGAGGAATTTTCAGGATTTTTTTCGGGTTGTAATTCTATTGATTTGAGGAAAACTCTAAGATGGATTCAAGCTTAATTTTGTCCAACATACTAAATCCGCCTGTTTTGTTTTTCTTTTTAGGTATGTTGGCTGTTTTCGTAAAATCTGATTTAGAGATTCCCCAACCTCTGCCAAAACTGTTTTCTCTTTATCTGTTATTAGCGATCGGATTTAAGGGAGGATATGAAATTGACGAAAGTGGAATTAATCCCGAAATTGCCCTCACATTGATAGCAGCTATATTGATGGCTTGTGGGATTCCCATTTACTCATTCTTTATCCTGAGAACCAAACTTGATTCATACAACGCTGCCGCTATTGCAGCTACTTATGGTTCAATTAGTGCCGTCACTTTTATTACCGCCAGTTCTTTCTTAACACAACTTGGGATTACCTTTGGCGGACACATGGTTGCAGCCTTAGCATTAATGGAATCTCCCGCCATTATTGTCGGATTAATCCTTGTGAGAATGTTCAGCAAAAAAGATTCGGATGGAAAATTTGCCTGGGGTGAAGTCCTACGAGAAGCTTTTCTGAACAGTTCCGTTTTTCTTTTAGTTGGTAGCCTGATTATCGGCATTTTAACAGGCCCAAAAGGTTGGGAAAAATTAGAACCTTTTACCCAACATATCTTCTACGGAGTGCTTTCTTTCTTCCTGTTAGATATGGGATTAGTTGCAGCCAAAAGAATTAAAGACCTGAGTAAAACTGGTTCTTTCTTAATTGGTTTTGGTGTATTTCTCCCCGTATTCAACGCAATTTTGGGAATTTTAATTGGCAAACTTCTTGGGATTTCCCAAGGAAATGCCCTGTTATTTGCCGTGTTGTGTGCTAGCGCTTCTTACATTGCAGTTCCCGCTGCTATGAGAATGACAGTTCCCCAAGCAAATCCTAGTTTGTATGTTTCAATGGCTTTAGCAATTACCTTTCCATTTAACATCATTGTGGGAATTCCTTTGTATATGGAAATGATCAAGAGATTGTGGGTGTAATGTAATGGAACGAGTTAAAAAAGTAGAAATCGTCACCACTTCTTTAGAGATGCACAAAGTTTTGGAAGTTTTGGATGAAATCGGCATCTCTGGCTATACTGTAATCCGCGAAGTTACTGGCAAAGGTGACAGAGGAATCGCCAGTGATGATTTAGAAGGTGACATTCTCAGTAATAAATACGTGATGTCAATTTGCACTGAAGACCAGCAGCAAACATTAGTCGAAGCGATCAGACCTATCCTGAAAAAGTTTGGCGGTGTTTGTATCGTTTCTGATGCCTGTTGGATCGTACATTAGACAATTTTACTTGTAGCAATTCTCGAATTATTTGACTGATGTTAAAAGTTTTAAAGGTCAGAATTTACCCAAATAAAGAACAGCAGATAACCTTAGCTCAAAACTTTGGTTGCTGTCGCTTTGTTTGGAATTACTACCTAAATAAAACTAATACTCAGTATGAACAAACCGGAAAGGGTTTAAGCTATTGCGACATGGCAAAAGATTTAACCCAACTCAAGAAGGTTAAAGAATATGCTTGGTTAAAAGAAGCATCTTCATCAGCACTACAGCAATCACTGAAAAATCTAGAAGCAGCATTCAAGAACTTCTTTGAAGATCGCGCTAGATTCCCTAAATTCAAGAGCAAACATGGAAAGAAATCACTTCGCTATCCAGCGAGTTGTTCACTCAAAGATAAGGGCGTAAAACTCCCCAAACTGGGAATTATCAAAGCAGTAATCCCCAAAAACATTGATGGCAAAATTAAATCTGTAACTGTTACCAATACAAGTACAGGTAAATATTACGCCTCAATTTTGTTTGAAACCAAGGATGTACCAACCAACAAGGGAGGCAAAATTTCAGGTATCGATTTGGGACTTACTAAGTTGGTGACTGTGTTTGACGGAGAAAACTGTTATAAAGTTGACCCAATTAAAACCACCAAGAGATACGCTAAAATCTTGGGGCGTAGACAACGATCGTTATCGCGGAAGAAGAGAGGTTCCAATAATCGTAGGAAGCAAGTTAAAAGGGTAGCCAAATATCATGAAAAAATAACAAATAAAAGGCAAGATTTTCTTCATAAACTCTCAAGGAAGTTAGTTGACGAAAACCAAGTCATTGTAGTAAAAAACCTTTGTGTTAAAGGTTTAGCGGATACTAAATTTGCCAAGTCAGTGTTAGATACTGGATTTGGGATACTGGTAAACTTTCTGAACTACAAACTTGACCGAGAAGGAGGAAAACTTGTAGAAATTGACAGATTCTTCCCCAGCACAAGGCTTTGTAATTGCTGCAAATTCAAGAATGATTCACTCACTTTAGAAAACTGTGAATGGGATTGCTTAGAATGTGGAACCCATCACGACAGAGACGAGAATGCAGCGAAAAAGTGCGATTCGTTTAGTCAAAACCGAGAAATCGGGGGACGACTAGCAGTATCAAGTAACCAATAGGTTGAGAAGCACTTAAATCCTTGGTACTGACAACTTCATAACCTTGTGAGTGAAGGCAAGTATCCTAGA
>NZ_JBHFNQ010000125.1:0-65203 GCF_041929345.1 Floridaenema aerugineum BLCC-F46 | reverse complement strand
CCAAACCAATATAGACAAAGGGTTTCACGGCGCAACCCAGAGCGAAAAATTCAGGGCTTATTGAGAACAGACTCTATATAGAGAAAAAAGTGTGCAATTGTGATAAATAAGGAAAGGTCTAGTTAATTTCACAAGACCATTGTGAAGTATAACTTGGCGTAAAACGCCAAGTTATGATGCAAGTGACAATAATCTGCTTCGCGCTTATTATTCGCGAAACGCTTTTCTTCTTTGTCCAAAGTCCAATTAGGAGAATGACCAGATTACCTGGCGGGAACGGGAATTATTATCTCCCATTCCCAGATCTTGTAGTACGCAAAACCAGGTGTACATCGTTTGCCCTCTCAGATTCCTGTCTAGTTTGAGAGGGACTACATAAAAGAATTGCTTTTATATTTGGCAAAGGTAATCTAATCCCAAAACATTTACTCAAGAGCGTGGATTGTCGCAAGCTAACAGTCAATAATTCTAGCTTAGTTCTAAATAAAACAGCAGAAGCTTCGGGCTTGAAGATAACTTCTCGATCGGGAATTTGCATAGAAAATCTTTGTAAGAGCATAAGCAACATTAACTGTAGCTGGGTCATAGCAAAATTTCCACCAATACAACCCCTTGCCCCAACTCCAAATGGAATGTAAGCATAGCGTAAGTGTTCTTTTTCATTCTCAGTAGAGAATCGCTCTGGACAAAATTTCTCTGGCGCTGACCAAATTTCTTGGTTATTGTGTAAAGCAGAAATTGAAATGAAGAGTATAGTTCCTTTCGGTATCTGATAACCCGCTAGTTCAAAGTCCAAATCCACCTGTCGCATAGTCACAGAAGACGGAGGATTTATTCGCATTGTTTCTTTCAAGACTTGATTCAAGTAGCCCAGTGCTTTCAAATCTTCAGAGTTTGGCACTCTACAACCTACTACTCGATCTACTTCTGCCCGAACCTGCGCTTGGATCTCAGGATGTTGGGCAAGTATATAGCAAGCTGAAGTAAAAGCTACTGCTACTGCATCAAATCCACCAAACAGAAAGTTGATAATCGTTGCTCGAATTTCCTCTTTAGTAAATAAAGATTCACCTTGATCGTCCTTATCTCGAAGTACCCGTGATAGAAAATCTGTTCTTTGATTTAAGTTTGCATCCTGCTTTCTTTGGTCAATCAAATCATAAATACATTGATGTAGATGAACTACTGTTTTTTGCCAATCCCAATAACTGCGATCCCAAACCGCAGGAATAACTTCTTCAGTTCTGGGCTGCACACCGTTTAGAACCTTAATAAACGATGCTGAAATTTCCTGTCCCAGACTAGAATTACTAAACTCTTCTCCGATTAAACAGTCTCCGATAATCGTTAAAGAAACTTGACTCAATTCATCTCTAAAATCAATGGTTTGTTCCCATTCGCTGGAAGTCCATCTATCAAATAGTCCAGTCATATGTTTTTGTGTCGCTTCACGTAAGCAATCCAAAGTTTCTCCAGATAGGAGACGCAACAACTTTATCTTGATAGATTTAGCTTCTTGGGGTTGTCTGAAAAAGTAAATTTCGTCCCCAATCCAGGTGAATGGTTGTTTGATTGAGGTTGGCAAAGATTGTAAAGTTCCTGCAACTTCAGCAACGAGGGATGGATCACTAATCGAGACAACAAAATTTGAACTTCCCAACCATAATTTAGTAATTTTCCCATACTGGCTATGAAGTTTTGGCAAATAATTTGGAAAACCACCGACTTTTTGAAGATCGAGAATATTTCCTAGTAAAGGATCACTCGGTGGACCAGGGATAACCTTGCCTTTATGGTGCAAAATCAAAATCTTTTGTATTCTTACAGCTATCGATATCAATATAGCTAGAATCGCTAAACCTACAAGCACTGATAAAGTGACATTCATTATAATCTACCCAGTAAGTGAATGAGTTTTAAGTAGTGATAGTGTTAATCAGCTGATTGCTTTTATCCTGCGATCGCAATTGGTACAAAGCATGAGCCATTAGGTAACTATCCGTTAGCCTGTATAAACAGCCCTGAAGAGATATCTAAAATTTCTCGCAATCTCAAATGATCTCTGATAGCCGTTTGAGTGCGCCAAACAGGTCTCAGTTGACCCCGAACATAAAGAGGCAACTGGTCAGCAACGTGAGGCGAATGCGGTTGGGTGGCATTACCGTAGATGGTTAGCGCTTCAGCACGAATCGGGTTTGTAAACTCGATCGCCATCATAAATGAATTACCACCGATCGCCTGAAAAATCTTTTCGTCAACAGGGATGATATCTAAAACTTGAAAGCTCCCAAAGATACTACCCGCACCGCTACCGGGTAAATCCTGGTTCCCAATACGCAGTCGAACCACCTCTCCCCAAGCAATATCAAGCATCCCATACCGTGACTGAATATCCGCCGCAACTTCCTCAAGCACTGCGGTAGCGAACACAGGATCGATCAAGCCACAAGGAGTCTCTAAGGGTGAATCACTTTGCCAAGGAGTTGCAAAGATATTATCTAACTCTATTTTCTGAACCCATTGGATAAACAGAACGGTTCCGCAACTGTCTGCATTCGCATGGCGATTCCAAGATTCTAAAACCTTCACAGCTTGCATCCCTAGTTCGCTTCCGTAGGTTTTCACCGCTGCAATCAGCCCATCGAGGATTCGGTCAGCCAGTTCCAAACGAGATGAAAACATAAACGCCACCATGTCCTCAAAACTAATCGTGTCGCTGTTTAGCAATTTCCCA
The DNA here is from genome assembly GCF_041929345.1 of Floridaenema aerugineum BLCC-F46. Lineage (NCBI taxonomy): Bacteria > Bacillati > Cyanobacteriota > Cyanophyceae > Aerosakkonematales > Aerosakkonemataceae > Floridanema > Floridanema aerugineum. Next base: position 62,469 of record NZ_JBHFNQ010000125.1, on the reverse strand, counting down.
ATAGAGCGTTGAGGACGCAGAATATTGTGGGGCATTTTCCCTAAATTACTGGGAGCAATATAGGAGGGATAATCTTCAGGTTTGAGTAATGTTGGGAATGTGACTGTCCAGGGTGGATCGTTGGTGTTCTGTAGCCACCCGCTGGGTGGATTCACCACACGAGGTAAATCCTGATAGGAATGGTATTGCGTCCACAAAGTATCAGATGTATTGCCGGGAATCACTTTTTGCCAATAGTCCCAATCGCCCCGATCCTGTGAAGATTGAGATCGTACTGGCACCAAAGCATTGAATAAATAAAAGATTTGCCCTTCTGTATCTGCATAGAGAAAGTTGAACAATGGAAGCTGTAGTTGTTGCAAAGAAGCCTCGAATTGGCTGAGGTTTGTAGCATTAACCATCTCCCACATCTGTTCGAGTAAATAGGGACGATCTAGACCTACCACCCGCAATGCGATCGCTTTGCTTTCTGTTTTAGCCACCACAGGGCCATGAATAGACTGAAGAACGACTAGCGGCTCTTCCCGCAAACTACCGTCTTCTTGTTTAATCTTCAACGTCTGTGACTTAACTTCAAAAGGGCAAATCCCATCATTCCATTCATAGCCCCCATCCCTGAGAGACAATTCATAAAAGTCTGCCCCTTTGGTCGGATTAACCGTTACAGTCCATCCTAAATAGTCGTTAAACGCAATGCCCAGAGTCGGCCACCCCACCAAAGCAGCACCATAGGCATTCAAATTAGGCAGGGTCAACTGTGCTTCATACCAAAGAAATAAATCAAACCAGGGCTGATGGGGATTGACCAGTAACATCGCCTTCTGACTCGCTGAATGCTCTGGTGCGTTCGCACCGCGTGCCGGATGGCAGATCGCCCAAGCATTAGATCCTGCCATCTGTTCTCCCTGGCTCAGAGCCGCGATCTGATTTGGGTTAACCACAAAGAAAAAGTGAATGACCCGTTGAATATGAGCCAGGATATCGACTTCCGATACAGGCAAAACAACTTTTAGGAATTCTGGAATCTCATCAGGATATGCCTGGATATAGCCATTAATTCCATCAGCATAAGCTTTTAGGTATGTCCGCATCTTATCGCTCTGCGCCTCGTACCATTCCTCAGCACGATCGGGAATACCCATTGTGCGAACGTATCTATCTGTATCAATATAATTTGAACCCCAATACTCAGCAGCACGTCCCCGTGCTTGCCCATATAGCATTAGAATTAAATTGCCATGACTTTTGGCTTGTGCCCAACCCATCGCATGAAATAGTTCAATTTCATTTTTGGCGTAAATATGGGGTATGCCCCAACTATCCCACAGAATTTCACTGACTTCAAATTGCTGCATTTTATATTACCGTTTGTGTGCTGGCTTTCTGCAAATCGGAATCGTGAGCTTTGCTCCAGAAAGATAGGTCACGATCGAGCAACCCAGACAACTTCTTGACTTCCTGCGTGTACTGGGATTGAAGTTGCTGTCTAAGTTTTGGCTCAATCGCATTCCCCGATCGCTTATTGGAATTTACGACCTCAAAATCAGTGACAAAATTAGCATCGACACCTAAGAATTCCAAAACCTTCCGATAGGTTCCGGCTGTATCTTTCACAAAATCATCATAGATCGTAACATGAATTTGACTCTGATCAAAGACATCTAAATATCGCTGAATCTGCTCTGAAAAACTAACTAATTCACTGTAGAGCAAGAGTTCTGTGGGATTGCATCCACCAGGAATTCGTTTACCTTGACGGCGATCGGGTTCTGCTTGCAAAGCACTTTCAAAGTCTTGAATATCTTCATATCCATAGAAAACCAAATGACTGTGCAGCGAATGCAAAAAATCAACCGGATTTCTGAGCATGATCAGGATTTTAGCATTAGGGTTGAATTGATAAATATCTCTTGCCGCAGTTCTAGACAGCATATACCAGACTGTACCTTCCCCACACAAAAGTCCCTCACCTGCCTTAAACAAGTCGAGATATTCTTGCAGAGTGTAGCTACGGTGCAATGGTTTAAGGCTTAGTAAATCTCCATCAAAGAAGTTAGGTTCCTTGGGTTTCGAGATATAAATAGAAGGGTGTCGATCTAGATATTGACACATCGCGGTTGTCGCGCATCGGGGTGCCCCAATTAAAAAAAAGTTAGGTTTATTCATAGTCCATCTGTTCCAACATTTTTTCTATTTCTTCAGGAGTTAAATTTTTCACTTCTAGAAATGTTTCAGCAATTTCATCTACTTTTTTCTGACTTCCAAACTCATTAGTGAGAACAACCTCTAGCTGGGCAACAGTTGGGTTCAGGAAAAGTTGCTGAAGTGATATTTCTGAGGAGAAAATCTGGTTGATTCGACCGAGCAATTGTGTTGCTAGCAAGGAATGTCCGCCCAGATCGAAAAAGTCATCGTGAATACTAACTTCAGGGAGGTGCAAAACCTCTGACCAGATATCTACAAGAACTACTTCTGTTGATGTTTCTGGTGCAACGTAATTATTCTCGAAACTACTTCTGTCGGGAGCGGGTAATACCCGGCGATCGATTTTACCACTTGGGGTCAGAGGTAGAGTTTCCAGCATTACAAAAGCCGATGGTACCATGTACTCTGGCAACTTTGTTTTGAGATAAGTCCTCAGTTCTTGAGTCGTGAGAACTTGATTGGGTTTAGGAACAATGTAAGTGATTAGCCGCTTGTTTTGGGAGAGTTCGGTACTGACGATCGCAACAGCTTCTTGGACATGAGGATGCTGCCCTAAAGCAGCCTCAATTTCTCCAAGTTCAATTCGGAAACCCCGAATCTTGACTTGGTTATCAATGCGACCTAAGTATTCTAGGACTCCATCGGAACGATAACGAGCCAAATCCCCCGTTCGATACCAACGCTTGCCAGTAGTTTGACTCAAAGGATGAGCCAAAAACTTTTGGGCTGTTAAATCTGGATGATTGTAGTAACCTCTCGCCAGTCCAGTCCCCGCAATATAGATTTCTCCCGGTATACCCACAGGAACGAGTTGCTGATTTCGATCCAGGAGGTAAACCTGAGTGTTAGCAATGGGGCGACCAATAGGAGGGAATGTTACCCATTCGTTTGGGTTTCCAGACAGAACGTAGGCGGTTGCCAAGTGGGTTTCTGTGGGGCCATAGTGATTCCACAAAGTACAATGTTCCAGTCTTTCAAAGAAACGGGCAATTGTTGGTGTGATGCAGAGTGCTTCCCCTGCTGTGATGAAGTCTTGTAGACTCTTGGGCAAGCGATCGCTAAAAGTAGCCACCTCAGCAAGCTGCTGTAGAACCACAAATGGAGCAAAAAAGCGTTCAATGCCAGCATCGTTGAGAAATCGTAGCAGGGCAGTGGGATCGCGCCGTGTCTCTTCCGGCACCAGAACGAGAGTTCCACCCCCACACCAAGTAGCAAAAATTTCTTGGACGGAAACATCAAAGCTGAGTGAGGCAAACTGGGCTGTTCTGGCACTGCTAGGAGCGGTCACATTTTGAAGTTGCCAGGTAATTAAATTGATCAAAGACTGGTGTTGCATAGCAACTCCTTTGGGGATGCCCGTCGAGCCTGATGTATAGATGATATAAGCTAAATTTTCTCCTTTTGCTGGACATTCTAGATTATCGACAGACTGTTGAGCGATGTACGTGCGATCGCGATCCAAGTAAACGATTTCATACTTTGAGCTAGGCACAACACTGTTCACATCGGTTTCTGTCACCAGCACTTTAACCATTGCATCCTGAATCGAGAAAGCCAAACGTTCGGGGGGATAGGTCGGATCTAAGGGGACATAAGCACCTCCAGCTTTCAGAATCCCGAGTAACCCAATGAATGCGCTCAAGCTTCGCGAAACACATAATCCCACAGGTTCATCGGGCTGTACCTGAAGTTGTTGGAGATAGCGTGCTAACTGATTGGCACGGCTGTTTAATTCTCGATAAGTTAATTGTTCATCTGCCAATTCTAGGGCAACTCGATCCGGTGTTTTTCTCACTTGTTCTTCAAATAGCTCGTGGATACACCGTTCAAGATTGCAGGAGGAATCAGTTGCATTCCAATCTTGTAACATCTGTGCTTCTTCTATTGGACTGAGCATCTTGGCAGTCGCCACCATTTGTTCGGGTGCTATGACCATTTCTGACAAGAGCGTTTGCAAGTGACCGATAAGGCGCTGGATGGTTGTTCTATTGTAGAGATCCTGACTGTATTCGATAACACCTACAAACTGAGAACCTCGTTCTTCCATAATCAGAGTCAGATCGAACTTAGTAGTAGCTGTATCGACATCCAGCCAGTCTAAGGTGATATCTGAAAATTTCAGTGCTTCTCTTGGAGCATTTTGAAACACGAACATCACCTGGAACAGTGGATTATGACTTAGACTGCGCTCTGGGTTTAGGATCTCAACCAACTTATCAAAAGGAAGATCTTGGTAGGAGTATGCCTCCAAACAGGTTTGCTTTACCTGATTCAACAACGCTTGAAATGAAAGGTCATCAGATAGACGAGTCCGCAGCACCAGGGTATTGACAAAGAAGCCAATTATATCTTCAAGTTCCTGGCGATTCCGATTGGCAATGGGCGAACCTACCAAGATATCCTGTTGACCGCTGTAGCGATACAACAGACTAACAAAAGCCGTAAATAGCACCATGAAGACTGTTGCCCCAGATTGCCGAGACCACTGATGCAATTGTGCCGTTAAAGCCGGACTCAGTTCAAAGGATTCCTGGGAGCCACGAAACGTTTGGACTGGAGGGCGGGGATAATCTGTTGGCAAGTCCAGTACATGAGTAGCGTCTGCCAATTGCTGTTTCCAGTAATCCACTTGGGGTGCTAGCAGTTCATCTTGTAACAACTGCTGTTGCCAAACGGCAAAATCGACGTACTGAATGGGGAGAGGGGCTAGGGGTGGGGGTGAGTTAGCTTCGACCAAAAACGCTTGGGTGAGGGTAGACAGTTCTCGAATCAGAACCCCAATTGACCAACCATCAGCAATGATGTGGTGCATGACCACCACTAGAACATAAGATTCAGGTGCCAAACACAGCAATCTGAGGCGTAGCAGGGGTTCTCGATCGAACACAAACGAAGCCCTCGTGACTTCCCAAATGTGATGTTGTACTGCGATCGCTTGTTCATCTCCAGACAGAGCTTGCAGATCGATTACAGGTAAGGAAAAATCGATGTGTGAGGCAATTTTTTGCGTTGGTATCCCATCAACTACGGGAAAGGTTGTTCGCAGGGAGGCTTGACGAGCTACGATTTCTTGGAAGCTGCGCTCTAGGATGGAAATCTGAAGTGAGCCGATAATCCGCAGTGCGGCTGGCATATTATAGATCGGTCGATGCCCTTCTAGATGATTTAAAAACCAGAGGCGCTGTTGGGAAAAGGATAGGGGGAAATATTCGCTTTGTTTTATTGGTTGAATGGGAGCAGATATCCGGTAGTTTCCCTGATGACAAACTGCTTCAATGACGGGCGACAGAGCGGCAATTGTCGGGTATTCAAAGACTTGATGCACCGGAAGTTCGATCGAGAACAAAGTGCGTATCCGAGACACAACTTGGGTTGCTAAAAGGGAATGTCCCCCCAAATCAAAAAAGTTGTCATAAATCCCAATAGTTTTAAGACCGAGAACCTCGCTGTAAATGCCAGTCAGTAGTTCTTCTGTGGGCGTTTTAGGCGGAACGTAGCTAGCCTGCAAAACTCGATCGTCAGCGGGTACTCTTAACGCCCGCCGATCTACCTTGCCATTGGGATTGAGAGGGATTGACTCCAAGATAACGAAAATGGATGGTACCATGTAATCCGGCAATCGCTCTCGCAGAAAGCCTCGCAGTTCATTTTTGAGCAAATGCGTATCGACTTGGGGAACTACATAAGCTACTAGCCTTTGTTCATTTGTGTTAACTTCTTGAGCGATCGCAACTGCTTCTCGCACGCTTGGGTGTTGTCTGAGATTCGCTTCCACTTCTCCCAGTTCAATCCGAAAGCCTCGGATCTTAACCTGAAAATCGCTCCGTCCCAAATACTCAAGGTTGCCATCCGATCGGTAACGGGCGAGATCCCCAGTTCGGTAAAGCCTTGCTCCAGGTTCTTTAGCGAAAGGATTTGGGACAAATTTTTCCGCCGTTAACTCTGGACGGTTGAGGTATCCTCGCGCCAAGCCCACACCTCCCAAATGTAACTCTCCCGGAACTCCGATCGGTACGGGTTGACCGTAGCGATCCAACAGATAGGTTTGCATATTCGCGATCGGTTTGCCAATGGGAACGGTTGACTGTTCAGATGTGCGATCGCATTCCCAGAACGTGACATCGACGGCGGCTTCTGTAGGCCCGTAAAGATTATGCAGTGCTGCATCCAAACGATCGAAGAAGCGTTTTTGGCAGGCTAGGGACAGTGCCTCGCCACTACAGAAGACTTGTCTGAGGCTTTGACACTGCTCCAGGTTGGGTTCTTCTAGGAACAACTGGAGCATGGAAGGGACAAAGTGGAGGGTTGTGATTTGGTGTTCGGCAATGGTGCGGATTAAATAGGGATTATCTTGATGACCTCCGGGTTGTGCTACCACTAAACAAGCCCCTGCTAAGAGAGGCCAGAAAAACTCCCACACGGATACGTCAAAACTGAAGGGAGTTTTTTGCAATACACGATCGCTTTGATTGAGTTGATAAGCATCCTGCATCCAAAGAAGGCGATTGCAAATGCCCTGATGGGTATTCATCACTCCTTTGGGACGACCTGTAGAACCTGAAGTATAAATTACATAAGCTAAATGATGCGGTTGTACCCCAAACAATGGGTTATGCAGCGATTGCGTTTGTAGGAAACTGTTTTCGGTGTCAAGACAAATCGTGGGAATTTTCTGTTCGGGCAGTTGTGCCAACAGTCTCTGTTGTGTTAGTAATACGGACACCTGAGCATCTGACAACATGAAGGTCAATCGCTCTTGCGGATAGCTTGGCTCTAAGGGAAGATAAGCTCCCCCTGCTTTGAGAATCCCTAATAAACCAACGACCATCTCAATAGAACGATCGACACAAATGCCCACTAAAACATCGGGTCCAACGCCCAGCGATCGCAGGTGATGCGCCAGTTGATTTGCCCGTTGATTTAAAGCTTGATATGTCAATTGTTCATCACCAAATACTACTGCAATAGCATTTGGAGAACGTTGTACTTGTGCTTCAATTAAATGATGCAAACAGGTAAGTGCAGCTAATGGCTTTTCGGTATTGTTCCAGTTTTTGATGGTTTCCCACTGTTCTGCCGCTGTCAGCAAAGGTAATTCAGAAACTCGTGCTTCAGTTTCGAGGGCGATCGCTCCTAGTAGGGTCTGAAAATGCTGGCTCATCCGAGCGATCGAAGCATCATCAAACAGATCCGTATTGTATTCAAACGATGCCAACAACTGGTTTTGAGCTTCTGTAACGATGAGCGTTAAATCAAATTGTGCAGTTCGCTGTTCAATGGCAACAGATTCTAAAACTAACTCACCCACTTCAAGAACAGCGCCTGGTTGCCGCAGCACGAAGGGTGCCGATTCTGGCAGAAGATGGGGCTTTTGGAACACAAACATCACCTGGAACAGAGGCGATCGACTGATATCCCGTTCCGGTTGTAATAGCTCAACTAGCCGTTGAAAGGGACAATCGGCGTGTTCCAGGGCTGCCAATACAGTTTGACGCACCCGATGGAAGCACTCTTGTACTGTAGGATTACCAGATAGGTCTACTCGCAACACGATCGGATTCGCACAATAGCCCACAATCTGTTTTAGATCGGAATGTTGCCTCCCAGACGTGACTGAACCCACAACTAAATCGTCCTGTCCGGTGTAACGATGCAGAAGAATCTCAAACGCGGTCAACAGCAAAGTGTAGAGGGTAACTTGATAACGTTGAGCCAGCTGCTTCAGTTGGTTCGTTAACTCTGTATTAATATAAAATCCGTGAGAGGCTCCCTGATAAGTTTGCACATTCGGACGGGTGCGGGCTGTGGGTAAATTCAACAAAGGTAAATCGGCTAATTGTTGTTTCCAATATGACTGTGAAGTTTGTTCTACAACTGGTAATTGATACACCCTTTGCCAATTGATATAGTCTGTATAGGAAAATGATACTGACGGTAATTCAGCAATAGTACCTGCATTGGCTGATGAATAAAGTAAACCCAATTCATCCATCAGAACCAGCAGCGACCATAAATCAACCGCGATATGGTGAACGGACAATAGCAAAATCGGAGCATCCGTTTCAGAGGTAAACAATAACACTCGTAGTAATGATTCTTGTGCTAAATCAAAAGGACGATAGGCTTCTGTGATTAACTCATTGTGCAGTTGATTGTTAGACCAATTGGAAGTGTCAATTTGCTTGAATGAGAAGGAAGAGTGCTGATGAATCTGTTGCCAAGGTTGGTTATCCCGGAGAATATAAGTTGTTCGTAGGGAAGAGTGACGAGTCACCAAATTTTCAAATGCTTGCTTGAGGGCAACTACATTGAGTTTTGACCGAATCCGCACTGCAAAAGCAATATTATAAGCACCGTTGTCTGGTGCAAGCTGATTTAAAAACCACAACCCTTGCTGGTTGGGGGACAAAGGCAACTCCTCAGATTCTCTCCCAAATCCTTGAAGTCCAGAGATAGGCTGCCTGTCCAATTGTTCGAGTAATTGAAGAATGAGTTCCTCAAAGGTGCTATCTTGCAGAAATGCTGTTATCGACAAAGATAAACTTAGTTCTGTTTCCAGGCGATGTTGTAAAGTGACAGCACCGAGCGAATCTAAACCTAAGTTAATCAACGGCTGCTGTTTGTCTAGGGGAGAGGGCGAAATGCCCAACACTTCCAAAATCGCCTGTTGCAAATAGAATTCCAGTTTGATCCGTCGCTCTGTTTCAGACAACGATCGCAATATCTCCCGACTCAGAAGTGGTTTGTCTTCACTTGTCAGTGCGATCGACTCCTGCAAAATACTATTTCCAACAACATTTAAACTTTCTTCTAGAAACTTTTTACGACAGTTAGAGCGTTGAATTTTACCACTGGAGGTTTTAGGAATACTGGCGGTTTTGAGCAGTGCGATCGCATAAACTTGCAATTCATGTTGTACTGCAACCGCCTGACGAATTGCCTGAACAACGGGTTCAACCTGCAATTTCCGTAAATAACTACGTTCAACTTCTTGCACGATCACCAGTCGCTCTTCTCCTGCCACATCGACAGAAAATGCAGCCCCACACCCAGCCCGCAATGCTGGATGACATTGCTCTACAGTAAGTTCAATATCCTGGGGATAATAATTGCGTCCCCGAATTACGATCAGATCCTTTAAACGTCCCGTAATAAAGAGTTCGCCCTGGTGGACAAACCCTAAATCTCCGGTTCGTAAAAAAGGCCCTTCTTTCGTATCTGCTGTGTAAGCGTTAAAGGTTTCTTCTGTTTGCTCGGATCGATTCCAGTATCCTCTAGCAATATTTGTCCCAGCTACCCAAATTTCACCTACCCGATCTTCCGCACATATCTGTTTTGTCTCAGGAGAGACAATTCGCAACGATTGATCCAGCCAGGGATGCCCCACACCCACAATAGCTTTGTAACCCGGTCGATCTGGTTCTAGAATTGAAACCTGATTCTGCCCCAAAACCTGGTCATCAACTCCTAACACTTGAGGAGATGTCGTTTTATTACCCCCCGAAATAAACAATGTTGCTTCTGCCATTCCATAGCAGGGATAGAAAGCTTCCCGCTTAAATCCACAAGACTGAAACACCTCAGTAAATGCTTCTAGCGTTTGGGCTCTGACTGTTTCAGATCCATTAAAAGCGAGTTGCCAGGAACTCAGGTCAAGTTGCGATCGCTGTTCTGGTGTTGTGGAGCGAATACAAAGATCGTAGGCGAAATTCGGGCCGCCACTGGTCGTGGCTCGATAACGAGAAATTGCCTGGAGCCAGTAAAATGGATTTGTTAAAAAGGTGACGGGAGCCATAAAAATGCAAGGAACTCCCACGTACAGAGGTTGAAGAACGTTGCCGATCAACCCCATATCGTGAAACAACGGCAACCACCCGACGATCACACTTTCTGAAGTATGTCCAAAAGCGTCCTGAATCATTCGCTCATTGCTGAGTAGATTCAAATGGCTAACCATTACCCCTTTTGGGGTTCCCGTTGAGCCTGAAGTGTACTGAAGGAATGCCAAGCTTTCCTCAGTTAAAGTGGGTGGTTGCCAAGATGTTGCGTTTGTTGTGGCGATCGTATCCGTAGCCAACCACTTCAGTTGGGCTAACGTTGGGTCTTGTCCCAGATAAATACTAATGTCATTGTCTAGCAAGTCTTGGGTTGTCAGTGCCACCGTTGCTTGGGCATCGGTAACAATAGAGTATAGCCTGGTTAATTTTTGATTTCGTCGCGGGGGATAGGCGGGTACAGCGATCACGCCTGCATAGAGGCAACCAAAAAAAGCGGTGATAAAATCTAGCCCAGATGGATACAGCAACAAAGCGCGATCGCCTGGAGAACAAATGGTTTGCAACTCCTTGGCAATGACACGCGCCCGTGCTTCTAACATGGTGTATGTTAAATAAATTTCCGTTTCCCCATCGGGTAAAAAAGTATATGCTCTTTGGTCAGGCTGGTGGATGGCTCGCCAACGTAGGATATCAATCAACGTAGACCATTGAGGATTAGGATTCAACATAACACTGGGCATACTTATCATTTTGAAGAACGATTGACAGAAAGGCTTGCATCGATGGAAGCGATGGGCTGCTAGTAGAGGCTGTTATTTTTAATGCTCTCGCCACTCTTGAAGGAGGGAAGTCGATGAAAAATTAATTCTTGAAGCGCAGGTTCGAGTGGAAAAGAAAGACGGGATAAGTCACCATTACTATCTGTGTAATAAGATAAAAGAATCGGATTGGGGTATGGGCTACCATTAGTAGTAATTTTGTTGTATGGTGCAAGTGTTGCCAGAAAAGTATCATAGCAATAAGGCTGGAGTATGTATACGATGTCGTTGTAAGTTGCTACCATGCAGCCATCGTTGATCGTGATTGATAAAAGACCTAATGATGGATTTGCAAATTCTCCTAGATAATCAACCTCTGGGTGCGAAGGTTGAAGCCAAGGCTTCTGTCCTGCTAAGATTTTCTCCCATCTCAATGGAGCAAGGGGACTCCTGTTACACCCGATAGGGTTAGCGGGAGGGGAATTGCGACCAGCTAACTCAGATTGAGCGCAGCGAATCATCTTTTCATGTTGCATAGTTGTACCCATCATTTCGATGAATGTGCTTTAGATATTTGGGATGAACATCAAACTTTTTGTCTGGTAATTGCAGGATGAAGCTAGGACGAAAGCGAATTGCAATTCTGCCCACATATTTCCCCGCAAATTTACCTAATGAGATATCAGCAAAAACCAAATCACCAGTCTGAAATCCCTGGAAGAATTTCTGTTTTGGTGCATGACCTTTTGGGAAACCAAATTTGTCGGGACGGCATCTTTGTCTAATACCGTGACCCATCGCTTTAATTAACAAAGGCTTACTTGTTTTAAAGGTCAAACTATCAACTTGACCAACACAACTTGCGTCTTGCCAGTGAGTTTTAGGGACACCAAGCCTGATTCGATTAAATTTAGTTAACCCACCACTTCCAGTTGTGACAGGTAAACCCAACTCTTTTAGGGAATTAAACAATTTCCATCTAGTCGAGTTAACTGCTGCTGCATCTTTCAGTGGAGCTTTAGCAGTTTTAAGAATCTTTTCGACTAAGTTGGGTTTCCCTTTTAAAAAGTCTCGAATATCTTGATTTCCCTTAGCTTGATTGCAGGTGTGGCAAGCTAATGTCAAATTACTTACTCTGTCAGTACCTCCTTTTGATTTTGGATGGATATGCTCTACTTCCAATGGGGTGTTTTTAGCACCGCAATAAACGCAATCTCTACCCCACTTTTGCAGCAGATACTCTTTTACCTCAAACCCAAGCAACTCACCTCGTTGATATTCAGCACCACTAATTTCGGGATTCTCATGCTTTTGAAGGTCAAATTTGACTAACTCAACAGCAATTGAGGTGATTGGGGTATATTTGATTAACCTCTTCACCCAAGCTAAGGTCGTATCAACTCGATGTTGTAGGCTAGGCCCTAACCAAGCTTTAGGGCGATTCCGGTTCAAAAAACGAGGTTGACGATAGCGAGTTTTTCTACCTCTTCTACCTCGTCTTAACTGTCGTCTTGATAGTAGCTTTTCCCTGATTTGTTGCCCTCTGTGGGTTAATTCTGCACCCCAAATTACTTGGTTGTTCTGCACCAAAGCAATTCCGGTAGTTTGGGAGCCAGGATCTATTTTCAAGGCAACTGGTTCGGAATCTTGTTTTACTTCATCTTTCAAGATGATAGTAAAGGGATATTGGCGAAAGACTGCGGCTTTCCCTTGAGTTAGCAACAATCTTGCTTCGCCGGGATGGATTGGCGATAAAGGTTGTTTATTTGGGTTTAAAACGAATACAAAATTAGACATTTTGTTCTCCCTAATAGGGGTAAAGTTTGCCTCGTTCTGTTATCTAATCTTGTTAGGTTCAATTCACTGGATTAACCCGTTTAGTCCTGTTTAAAATTGAGCGACAGAAGCTCAAGCTGGCACGCACCTGTAGGTGTCATGAATTAGATAACGTTTACCTGAAGACTTAGGTGAACTGGTCACATCTTGGGCTCTTTCAAGCCCCCGTCACAGCGTAGCTTGACGGTGGGTTTGTGACCTTCCTATTTCCCTTGCTCCTCTGCCCCTCTGCTCCTCTGCCCCTCTGCTCCCCTGCTCCCGGAGTCCCCTTCTGGGCTATCGTAGTTGGTAGCCATTTCTCCGGCTGAGGTATGGGAGGGAGTTGATTCTGGGGTAGCTAGTTGGCGAGGAGATTTTAACCAACTCATTCGTCCGGGGACTGGTTGACGAGAGCGTTGTAAGCCTTGCAACATTTCTGAGAGTTGCAATCCTTCCAAGGCGAATTTAGATTCGCGAATTTTGTGCCAAACGGAACGAGACATTAATAGAGTATGGGCGATTCTTTGTGCGCCAATCTGTTCTAGAAATTCTTCGCGTTCTGGTTGGTAGTCTGCTGAGGTTAATTGTAAGGATTGAGCGGGGAAGTCTTGGGCGATGCGTGCCATTTGGGAGAGCAGTTCGGGATATAGCCAAGTATAGGCGGGGTGAACTGTTAATTCGGCTTTGTGGGGTTCTTTCCCGGTGCGACTGAGTTGGATTTGAAAATAACCGATCGCTGCCTTACGCTGAGGTTCAAATACATAACCGCTGACGACTTCGGTTTGGCTAAACCATTGACGCATTCCATCGATGAGGGCGCTGAAGAAACCTGTTTTGAAGTCTTGGACGTGGCGATCGAATACTTGCCGCACTAATGGTGGCATAGCTGCTGTATCTAATTGATAAAGCAGTTGCGCGTCGGCGTTACTCACCGGGAGCAAGTTGGGTAAATCTGGCTCTCGTTCTTGCAGTTCCGCTAATAATGATGGTGAGATTTCCCAAGCGGTTAACTGCGCTAATGGTTGAAATCCATTTTGCCGATAAAGAGCTAGGGTATTTTTGTCATTAATGTTGACTTCAAGCAACCAAGTGCGTGCTTCCCAAATAGTTTCAAAGCAGTGGCGTAGCAGGAGAGAACCAACTGCTTGACTGCGAGTTCGTCTGTCAACTATTACCCTTTCTACTCGCCAGGTGCTCCGGGTACGATTAAAAGGTTTAACTTGAATCATGCCCCTAACTTGTTGTTCTTCCTGAGCAACATAAGCGCATAATTCGTAGCGGAAGGGGTTAGGAAACAGACTTAAAATTTTCCATAACCCGTAGCGTTGGTTGAGTTTTTCTAGGTGTTGTTGTGTCTCATTTACCTTGTCGAGGTGGTTTACCTCTGGGGATTGAATGAGAATTTTTTCGTTGGTGTTAGCGTCTGCGTTCCCGACAGCGATGCGGAGGACGATCGCGCCGATCGCTTCTAAGTCCCGGCGTTGTAGGGGACGGATCGCAATTTTTGGTTCCTGGGGTGGGAATGGGGTCATGTGTACTCAGGCTCTTCTTTTGCCTTGGGTAAGATGATTGCTGTAGTTTCTTGCTGGTTCCAGCCAGAATCTATCACAGCCAGAGAAGGGGTTTTTTGATTTTCCACCTACAAAACTCCGCCGGGAAAACGGGTTTTTTGAGTGAGAGAGGGATCTGGGTTGAGCTAAATGATTTGCTTCCCTGTTTCCGCTGCTCTTGGTTTTTAAGACTGGTGGGCATTACCAGTTTTAGTGTAACACTCGAAGAGGGTGAGTTTTATTGAGTTAACATATCGAGACTTACCAAGTATTATTACTTAATTAATTATTGATTTGTTTTAAAGCTTGCGGGTAAAAGTATCTTTTGGCATTAATTTAAGAGTTGGTTTTTGGTGGTGCGATCGCTACTATTAAACTGAAAAATTCTTTCTATGGTTGAATTGTTGTGCTTTCAATATGGAAATGTTCTGATTGGCGATCGTGTCTCGGATTAAAAAATCTCACTAATTCACCTGTACGCCAAATGATTGAGCCTAAATCTGTACCTTTATTTAAGTTGCAATATTAGTCTATTATAGTATAGTATAGTAGGGTGCGTCAGACATTTAACTGAATTGTTTCCCCAGTAAATTTTCGCTCTGACGCACCCTACAATTCTATAAGTATGAAATTATTCATTGCCAACATTTTCAGGAATATTAGGTTCTATATTTACACCCCAATCAACAGGATAAATTCCTTGTTTGACAAACCGATGAAAACTGGAAAATTCCCAATCTTTAGGAGATTGACATAAGCCATGTTTTACAGCATTATAGTGAATATAATCACAATGATTGTTAAAATCAGTTTCATCTTTAATTAAATGCTCCCAATAACGTCTTTGCCATAAGTTCTTTTCCTGACGCTTTTGGCGAGAAAGACTAATTTCGGTTGGTAATTGTAATTTATGCCCACAACTGCGAGTGACAAAATTTTTCAAATAACGCAAGCGAACCGCATAATTACTATCTCCTTCAGGTAAAGTCCAAATACAATGAAAATGATCGGGCAAAAGTACGATCGCATCTAGTGAAAATGGATACAATTTTTGCAATCTTTGTAAACCTTTTCGCAAGCTTTCTCGACTAATATCACTACATAGCCAGGGTATTCTTTGATAAGTTACTTGGGTAAAAAAATAAGTTGCACCAGGTATGATTACTCTTCGATAATTAGGCATAATAAGAAATCCAACTAAGATTATCTTACCTTGTAGGGTGCGTCAGAGCAAAAATTACTGGTAAAACAATACACTTAAATGTCTGACGCACCCTACAACTACAACTAATGAACTCAAAAAACCAATCGCCCTTCATGTTCGTTGGTTTACATTAGTCTCAAATTATACTAATATATAAGTATTATTGAGTATCTTGTCAGAAAAAATCTAGTATGCGTCCTCTATTCGATTTTGCTTACTTTCCTCAGTTTGATCAAAAAATAGAAATTTTAGCTGAGTTAGCGCCCGAAGATTGGGGTTATAGTCACTCAAGCTCAAGAAGAAAACATCCTGTTTTAAGAAGTTATTTAAACTATACGCTTAAAAGGCTACTAGAAGAAAATAAAGTTATTGAACACACTGAAATAGCTTGTTTCAATACTGGATTAGTAACTCCTAACTAAGAAGATATATTTGCTGTGTTTGACAGAAATATTAATGCTTCTCATCAGTGGAAATTTAAGGACTTTTTCAAAGAAAGTGATTATATATTAAGAAGTTTTAATCCATTACCGGAAAGAGCTAGTTATTTTGACGATCCTACTAATCTAATATATGACATCCGTTTAGGTGATCCACGGATCGATTACGACCATATTAAGAATAGGAGGGAAAATAGAGATCGTTTTCCCGAACCATATAAATCCATGAATGACCATCAACTACAAGTATCGCTAGAAGGCGCTGTTAGACTAGCAATAAAAAGAGTTAAGAGAAACTATAAAGCAGCAGTACCTCAATTTTTTTGGGATAGAAATGCTAAACGTGGAGAGCTACAATTACTTTTACCTCTTTGTATGAGTTCACCATCTAAAGCTGATGTAGCACTTGTTATTAATAGAACTAATAATGTTTATTCCGGGGAAACGATTTTAACTTTAGATATGGCATATAATAATGCTCGCTTGTTAGCTAAACCTGATACAGAATGGTTGCAACCATAACCTTGATTAGTTCGACCTTTACCAATATTTTTCACTATCTTCTTGCTTAACCTAATATCGACAAAATCGTTATCCCATAACATACTGTCTCCTAAATAGCGATAAAGTAACTAATATAACTGAGAGATAGATTAGGAGAATACTTGATGTTGTCAGCTTATCGTCAGCAGGTAGAAGAACGGGCGAAGTTGGGTATTCCGCCGCTACCGCTTTCGGCGCAAGAAACTTCGGAACTTTGTGAGTTGCTGAAAAATCCGCCTGCTGGGGAGGAGGAGTACTTAGTAGAATTATTGCGCGATCGCGTTCCCCCTGGAGTAGATCCTGCTGCTTACGTGAAAGCTGGATTTCTCACCGCTATTGCCAAAGGGGAAATCACCAGTCCGCTGATCGCTCCTGAGTGGGCGGTATATTTGTTAGGAACGATGGTAGGTGGATACAATGTGCAATCTTTGATTGAATTGTTGAAAGCAAAAAATCCTGCGATCGCTTCTCATGCAGCCTCAGCTTTAAGCAAAACATTGTTAGTTTTTGATGCTTTCAATGATGTAATTGAAATGGCAGATGTTAACCCTTATGCTAAACAAGTGGTTGACTCTTGGGCGAATGCAGAATGGTTTACTAGTCGTCCGAAATTACCAGAACAAATTACGGTGACGGTGTTTAAAGTTCCAGGGGAAACTAACACTGATGATTTATCTCCTGCAACCCATGCTACCACGCGCCCGGACATTCCTTTGCACGCTTTAGCAATGTTAGAAACTCGGATGTCTGGGGGTTTAGAAACTATTGCTAAGTTGAAGGAAAAAGGGCATCCTGTTGCTTATGTTGGGGATGTTGTAGGTACTGGATCTTCGCGGAAATCTGCGATTAATTCGGTGTTGTGGCATATCGGTAATGATATTCCTTTTGTTCCCAATAAACGGGCGGGGGGATATATTTTAGGTGGTGCGATCGCTCCCATCTTTTTTAACACAGCTGAAGATGCAGGTGCATTACCCATTGAATGCGATGTTACCAAGCTAGAAACAGGCATGGTAATCAACATTTATCCTTACAAAGGAGAGATTACCAACGAAGCAGGAGAAGTAATTTCCACCTTTACTTTAAAACCCGAAACAATCCTTGATGAAGTGCGTGCAGGTGGGAGAATTCCCCTATTAATTGGACGCAGTTTAACCGACAAAACTCGCGAAGCTTTAGAATTAGAACCTAGCACATTATTTGTCCGTCCCACACCACCAAAAGATACAGGCAAAGGCTTTACTTTAGCGCAAAAAATGGTCGGTAAAGCTTGCGGTTTACCAGGTGTTCGTCCGGGAACTTCTTGCACACCAATCATGACAACTGTGGGTTCCCAAGATACCACAGGTCCGATGACCAGAGATGAGTTAAAAGAACTCGCTTGTTTAGGATTTAGTGCCGATTTAGTAATGCAAAGTTTCTGTCATACTGCCGCATATCCTAAACCAGTTGACGTAAAAACTCATAAAGAATTGCCTGATTTTATGGCACAACGGGGCGGTGTTTCATTACGTCCGGGAGATGGGATTATTCACTCTTGGTTAAACCGAATGTTGCTACCCGATACTGTGGGAACAGGCGGTGATTCACACACTCGTTTTCCATTAGGAATTTCCTTCCCCGCAGGTTCAGGTTTAGTAGCTTTTGCTGCTGCTTTGGGTGTCATGCCTTTGGATATGCCAGAATCAGTTTTAGTGCGTTTCAAAGGTGAATTGCAACCAGGAATTACGCTGCGAGATATCGTGAATGCGATTCCTTATGTAGCAATGCAAAAAGGTTTGCTAACTGTCGCTAAACAGAACAAGAAAAACATCTTTTCCGGGCGAATTATGGAAATCGAAGGTTTGCCCGATTTAAAAGTTGAACAAGCTTTTGAATTAACCGATGCTACCGCCGAACGTTCTTGTGCTGGTTGCACAATTAAACTGAGTATCGAGACAGTTTCCGAATATCTCCGTTCCAATGTAGCACTGTTGAAAAACATGGTAGCAAGGGGTTATCAAGATGCCCGAACTATCATGCGTCGGGTGGCAAAAATGGAGGAATGGTTAGCAAATCCGGTGTTAATGGAAGCTGATGCTGATGCCGAGTATGCGGAAATAATTGAAATTGATTTAAATGAAATCAAAGAACCAATTGTGGCGGCTCCAAATGACCCGGATAATGTTAAGTTATTGTCGGAAGTTGCTAACGATCCAGTACAAGAAGTATTCGTTGGTTCTTGTATGACGAATATCGGACATTATCGCGCCACTGCGAAAGTTTTGGAAGGGGAAGGTGCGGTAAAAACTCGGTTGTGGATTTGTCCGCCAACCAGAATGGATGAAAAGCAGCTGAAAGAAGAGGGATATTACGGGATTTTTGGTGCTGCTGGTGCGCGTACAGAAATGCCTGGTTGCAGTTTATGTATGGGTAATCAAGCGCGAGTTGCAGATGCAACAACCGTGTTTTCAACTTCTACCCGGAATTTCAATAATCGCATGGGTAAAGATGCGCGAGTTTACCTTGGTTCCGCTGAGTTAGCTGCTGTTTGTGCGCTGTTAGGAAGAATCCCAACTGTGCAGGAATATCTGGAACTTGTGGCAAAGAAAATTAATCCTTTTGCTGGTGATTTGTATCGCTATTTGAATTTCGATCAAATTGCTGGTTTTGCGGATGAAGGACGGGTAATTGCGTTGGAAGATATGCCCAAGATTGAGGATATTTTGGGGATGCCTGTGAAGGCGGGTAAATAGTTAAAGTAGTGTGAGAATTGCCCACCTTAGATGATTAAGTAGTTTAATATTAGAGTAGGGCTTTTGCCCTCTCTAATTTATCCCAACTTTTGTTATGCCTGCTAAGGATATTTACCATGATGCTGTTAAAAATGCTTTAATTAAGGATGGTTGGATAATTACAGCCGATCCTTATTTTATAATATACAAAAAGTTAAAACTTATTGCCGATATTGGTGCTGAACGTCCCTTTGCAGCAGAAAGAGAAGGAAATAAAATTGTTGTTGAGGTCAAGAGTTTTCTTAATCCATCGTTTATTTACGATCTCGAACAAGCTCTTGGTCAGTATATTCTCTATCGTAACTTTCTCCAAAGAACTGCACCAGAGCGTCAACTTTATTTAGCTATGACTCAGCGTGTTTATCAAGTTAATTTTGATGAAATTATCCAAATAGTTGTTGATGAAAATCAGCTGAAATTAATCATTGTTGATTCAGATCGGGAGGTAATTACAAAATGGATAAATTAAGTCATTATCGATCGCTAATTCAAAAAATTATGACAGAGTACGATCGACTCTGTTCCCAAGTTGCAAATCCTGAGATTGAAATGCTTTTAGCTTTTGACGAACAAAGAGATCAATATCTATGGTTTCAAGTTGGTTGGACACCACAGGAGAGAATTAAAGGAATTTCAGTTCATATTCGGATTAAAAATGACAAGATTTATATTGAGGAAGATTGGACAGAAGAAGGAATGGCAAATGAGTTATTAAGATTAGGCGTTCCCAAAGAGGATATTGTGTTAGCATTTCAACCTCCAGAGGTCAGAAAGTTTACTGATTTTGCGATCGTATAACTACGATTGAGTAAACTGTCTGAGTAATAACAAAAGAAAGAGGTAATTATGTCGGCACAGAATTCAATTAACAAACCTACTCTCAGCGAACCAATAACAGATATACTTCAAGAAATTCAACAAACGCCTGAAGAATACTTGCCGAATTTACTACAAATGATTCGGCTGTTTCGGGAAAGTGTGACAATGAAATCTGCACAATCAGATGCTTGGCAAAAAG
Source organism: Floridaenema aerugineum BLCC-F46 (assembly GCF_041929345.1). Classification (NCBI taxonomy): domain Bacteria; kingdom Bacillati; phylum Cyanobacteriota; class Cyanophyceae; order Aerosakkonematales; family Aerosakkonemataceae; genus Floridanema; species Floridanema aerugineum. The sequence continues at coordinate 42,384 of NZ_JBHFNQ010000125.1, read as the reverse complement.
TTATGGATGAAATTAACAATCCCGATTCAGAAAAAAAGGCAACTCGGCAGAAAGCTTTAAGCGAATTACTCAAAAAATGGGAAGAAGAAGGAGATGAACAGGAGCAAACAGAAACCGCTGAAATTCTCCGTAAAGCACTAGTAGAAAATTCCATATCTATCTAAAGTTTTTGATGAGCAAAATAGTGTTGTTAGATTCTGGCCCTTTAGGAATGGTGACGACTGGAAGAAATGCCTCGGATTGAGGCTATTTTGGGGATGCCTGTGAAGGCGGGTAAATAGTTAAAGTAGTGTGAGAATTGCCCACCTTACATGATTAACTAGTTTAATATTAGAGTAGGGCTTTTGCCCTCTCTAATTTATCCCAAATTTTGTCATGCCTGCTAAGGATATTTACCATGATGCTGTTAAAAATGCTTTAATTAAGGATGGCTGGACTATCACTGCCGATCCCTATCCGATTAAATATGAAGAAGTTAAGCTGTTTGCAGATCTCGCTGGTGAAAAAACTATTTCTGCTAGTAGAAAAGGAGAACAAATTATTATTGAAATTAAAAGTTTTCTGAGTCTCTCTCCAATGCGTGAGTTGGAAACGGCATTAGGTCAATATCTCATTTATCGGGCTTTGTTATCGATCGAACATCCTGATTATCAATTATATTTGGCGATCGGTAAAAAGATTTACGAAGGATTTTTCCAAAAAATAGCTATCAAATTTATTCTAGAAACATATCAAATTGCATTATTAATTGTTGATTTCGATAAAGAGGAGATCGTCCAATGGAAAAAATAATTAACTATCAAAATTTGATTAAGCAAATTTTAACTGAATACGAACGTATTTCAGCACAAGTTCCTGTTCCTGATGTGGATGAAGTGTTAATGTTTGATGATGAAAGAAAACAATACCTTTGGTTTAATATTGGCTGGAAACTAGGCAAAAGAGTCAAAGGAATTTCTGTTTATATTCGGATTAAAAATGACAAGATTTACATTGAGGAAGATTGGACAGAGGAAGGAATGGCAAATGAGTTATTAAGATTAGGCGTTCCCAAAGAGGATATTGTGTTAGCATTTCAACCTCCAGAGGTGAGAAAGTTTACTGATTTTGCTGTAGTCTAAACAGGATTTATGCGGGTCACATTCAATGGAAAGTTGTACTTTTGTTATGGGATTTAAACATTTTTTTAAAATGCTCAAAATAACCGTTTTTCTCTCTTAGAAATCGTTGAATAATCTCATGAGAGCTTTTGGTTATATTCTGCGGGTCTATTAAATGGGTAAAATTCAATTCATCAATCTCATTTCTGGGCTTGAGTTTTCCTTCTGCTTGAATATAAAAAACCTTATGTGAGTAATAAGTACTTTCGTGAGCGAATAAAAAAATAACTGATTGTGCATCCAGGTTTGTTTCTTCTTTCAACTCCCGTATAGCTGTAATAATACGAGGTTCATTTTTCTCTGCTTGTCCTCCGGGGAGTATAAAAAGATTACCTTTCATTTTAGTGAGTAAAATCCCATTTTCGGTTTCAATAATGACCGTTCCTCGCCGCTTTTTATTCATTTTATTTTTGGAATTAAGGTATGATATATAATGTATTACTATAGGCGTTAATCTATCAATTGTCAATTATTTGTTGATGTTTTTTAACCAGATTAAAAATGAAGGATAAGCTAAGAAATCAGCAGATGTTGGATTATCTGTATGTTGCTGCAAAAACTCAAAGGGGAAATTGGTAAGTTGTATGATTTTCGATCGGTGAATAGAGCACAGGTTAGGCGATCGCGCTAAATTAATAACATAACTATCAAACCCAAAACTCTAATGAAAGCTGAAGATTTCCCATTTGTGAAAGAATTGATCGTTGACACTGAAGGTACTATCCAAAAAGTTGCGATCGATTTTAGTGATTATCTGCATCTTCTAGAAGCGATCGAAGATGAAGGACTAATCCGCGCTATGAATGAAGTAAAAGGCGAAACTCCACTTACTTTAGATGAAGCATTAGCAGAACTGGAGAAATAGTTTTTACATTTGATAGTGGAACAGTCATATTTTGCCGGGTACTACACCGAAAGGAATTTTATCGCTATTTTCCTTAAATGCGATCGCTATTCTAAACTGAAAATATATCCCATACTTCAGGTTAATCCATGATGAAGTCACTGCAAAATTACACTATTGTTATTCGTCCTGATGACAATGGCACTTTTGTTGCATATATCCCAGCAATTCCTGGTTGCCATGCTTGGGGAAAAACGCCAGATGAAGCGCGTGCTTAACTTGTCTATGTGTTTGAGATGATTCAAGAAGAAAAGGAGGTTAAAGTATGATAGAGCGATCGATCGCAACTCCAAACAGTCTCTACGAACAAGACTTTTATCTCTGGATAGAAACTACTGCTCAACAGTTAAAGGAAGGCAAATTTGATGAAGTAGATTTGACTAATTTAATAGAAGAAATTGAAAGTATGGGCAGAAGTGAAAAGCGAGAACTGAAAAGTCGTTTAATTGTGCTTTTAATGCACTTGCTAAAATGGCAATATCAGCCGGAAAAACGTAGTGAAAGTTGGCGTAGTACTATCAGCGAACAGCGTATTTGTATTGAGGGATTACTAGAAGATAGTCCCAGCTTAAAACCTCTAATTTCAGAAGTGTTTGATGATTGTTATCAAAAAGCTCGTCTGAAAGCAGCGGATGAAACAGCAATTAAGTTAAACTTTTTTCCGAAAGAATCACCTTTTACTTTAGAAGAAACTTTGCAAGTTGGTTTTTTCTAATTTGGCGATCGGATAACTAAGATTGAGTAAGGAACTAGAATAGTTGTAGGGTAAGAAAGCTTGCCAGAATCCAGTGTAAAATTGAGGCTACTAAGATGACTTCTTCATTGCCTAAATCGATGATTTCTCAAGTAAGAGATTCTCAAAAATTGCCACCGTTGTCAAATGGCGATCGCTTAACTCGTCCTGAATTTGAGCGCCGTTACCATGCTATGTCAGAAGTAAAAAAAGCCGAATTAATTGAAGGAGTTGTTTACATGGCATCACCGTTACGTTTTAAACCTCATGCCAAACCACACGGACGCTTAATCACTTGGTTAGGAGTATATGAAGCGGCGACACCACAGGTAGAAATGGGAATTGAACCAACGGTACGTTTGGATATTGACAATGAACCGCAACCAGATGGTGTGTTATTAATTAGTCAAGAAAGTGGCGGAAATTCGACTTTGAGTGAAGATGGATATTTGGAAGGAGCACCAGAATTGGTAATAGAAATTGCTGCTAGTAGTGCGGCGATCGATCTAAGGGATAAAAAGCGTGCTTATCGACGCAATGGGGTACAGGAATATATTGTTTGGCAAGTATTTGAACAAAAAATTGATTGGTTTAGTTTACAAGATGGTGATTATGTTTCGTTGATGCCGAATGAACAAGGTGTAATTTGCTCAGAAATATTTCCGGGGTTGTGGTTAGATATAGCGGCAATGTTGCAAGGAAATATGCCACAAGTTTTGACAGTTCTGCAAGGGGGAATTAGTTCGGAGGAGCATCAAGTTTTTGTGCAACAATTAAGAGAAAAGATGGGGGAAAAGTAGCGATCGCTATGAATAGTTTCAGGACTTACGCAAAGCTTCTATCCGTAGGGTGCGTTAACGCCAGTGTAACGCACAATCTAACTATTCGTAGGGTGCGTTAACGCCAGTGTAACGAACCATTCCACCATATTTAATATCATATTTAGTATTAGTGCGTAATTCATGATTTTGATAAAATTGGTCGATTTTGCTATCATAGTAAACCCGATTTATTAACAGGTAAAACAATGCAATTTTACACAGTGGTACTCAGACAAAGTGCAGGTTATTGGGTGGCTTTGTGTTTAGAAAACGGATTAGTAGGACAGGGAAGTAATCCAGAAGATTCTATTAGTAAGCTTAAAGAGGCTATAGAGACTTTGCAAGATGTTTATCAAACAGAAACTAATGTTTATAATGCTCCGATTTCTATAGAAGAATTGCATGAATTTTTGACTGTCGAGGAAGAGGATATTAGTTCAGATATTTATGAATTAAGGAAAGCAAAATTAGGGTAGGGACACGGCATCATAAATATATTGGTGTAGCTGAAAATTTTAATGAAGCCGTGTCCCTACAGCATAATCGATGCCAAATAACCATAATTTATCACATATTCCCGAAAAATCGGAGATAAATTAAACAAAATCTCTTCGCCTTCTATTTTTTTGAGCAAATAACGCTGATTTAAAGACAGTAACCCATTAATCAAATCCGTTGACGACAAGGATAAACTTTGTCTTAATTCTTCTCTTGATGTCGGTTGATTAAATTTACTTAATTCTAAAAGAATCTGTTGTTCTACTGGGGTTAATCGTTCAAATAATTCATTAAACCGAAATTTCATATCTTCTGTTAAGTGTAAAGTCTCTTCTCTGACAAATTCATCGGCTTTGCCAAAGAAAATAATTTTAATTAAATTAGCAATATCTTTTAAATAAGCGGGATTACCTTCATATAATTCAATCAGCTTTGACCAGCTTTCCTCATCTTTTAAACCCAAAGCTTTGAGAATTTCGGTATCGTCTAATCCTGGTAATTCTAAGCACTTAACAGGATATAGTTCTTCGTCTAAGCAAGTCATTTCTTGGCATTGTTCTTGACTGATTAAGATTACGGTGCTTTGATGTTCGAGTTCTGTGATTTTTGACAGGAAGGTTTTATAATTTTTGGTTTCTGTTTTGTATTGTCCGGCAAATTGTCCGCTGGTAAATAACTCTTGCACGTCGTCAAGGATAATTAAACATCTTTGCTGGCGTAAAAGGTTTAATAGTTGAGTTAATTTATTTTCGGTTTGAATAGGTTCGTAGTTAATAAGTGTGAAAATATCAGTAATAATGTTGTCTAAGGAAGGGGAGAGTTTGATACTTTTCCAGATGATTAGATCGAATTGTTGTAGGTTTGAGTCAATGAATTGTTTAACTAGGGTGGTTTTACCAATTCCACTTAGTCCTAAAATTGAGATGAGGCGGGGGTTTTGTGTGGTTATCCAGTGGGAGAGGGTTTGGAGTTGGGGTGTGCGATCGTAGAAATGTGTGATTTTCGGTGCTAGGGTTAAATCTTGATATCTTGTCTTTTTGGTCGTTTTCTCTTCCTGATTGATAGGTGGATTTGCATCTGGTTGAGGATGAAAGGGACACCAATTAATCTTAGTGTTTACTAAACCAACAAATTGAGAATTTATAACTCTTTCTAGCGTCCAACAAAAATTATATTTATTAATATCTTCGTTTAGTTGTTCAGATAAAATTTTAAATAACTTACGGCTAACATCTCCAACATAGTTTTTATCATACCCAGATTCATCTGCTATTTGATTATAAGTTTTACCTTGCCAAAGTCCTTGAATAACAGTTTTGTGTAGGTCGTCTAGGTGCTCTCCTGTTTGTTTCTCGACTATTCGATCTACAAATTGTAAAACTTCTGTAATAGTCATGGAGGCTAGGTAGGATAAGGGTTTTAGGAATCATAGCTTATTATAAATCGAGAAAATCAGGTTTTTTCTGGTTTTGACTTAAAACTTTGTTATAAAAATCCCATAAAAACTGTTTTTTTTCAGTTGGTAGCGTTTAGCACAAGGGATTTAGTATAAGACAAATGGCATTTTACCGATGGGATAAAGTTCTACTTTGTTAAGTAAAACACGACAAGCGCTAGATACCAAGGAAAAAATGAAACTTATTCGTAAATTTGCCGCAATTAGCACAATCTGCCTGGTTTTTGCGGGATCGGATTGGCAAGTAGCGCAAGGACAACAGCGCACTACTTCTCTATTTTCAACTGGCTGCGTTCGGCGGCAGGGTATGGACAGCAGTCAGAGGGATATCTCTATAGGTAGGCAAGCATTTACCGAAATTTCTTATGCCTATGACACATGGAGTCCATTAATTACCTGTAGGATTAGACCTGCTGGATCGCAAGCAAGGTTTAAAACTCTCCGTCTAGCTTTTGGTATATCCGATGATGAAAAGGCCAACAAACCAGTAGATATAAACGTTTATCTTGATGGAAATTTAGCCGCTTCTAGATCGCTATCTGTAGGTGAAAAATCCCTTCTATTATTGGATGTCAGCAAAATCAGTAGTGTTGCCATAGAAATTCCGAGCAATAACGATAGTGAAGGTACAAGAATTTCATTTGTCCAAGCCTTACTTGAGCCTATTTCCTCATCACCAGGCCGCAGACAGTAATTATGAGCATCAGCAGACGTAAATTTACTCAGTTAGCTATTTTGGGTGGTGCTTCCGTGGTAACTACTTCTGGTATATTCTTCCCTAAACCAGCAGAAGCATTTATCATCGGCTTTATTCTTAGAGCATTAACATCCCGTGCTGTTTTTGGTGGCTTATTGCGCTTTGCTGCTGGCAGAATTATTCGAGGCGCATTATCCGACGCATTTGGCCCTTCTGAAGAAGAACTTTTGGCAATTCAACTAGCTGACCGGGATTTCGTTGAACGTCAATTCAGAGAAAACAAAACGGAACTTGCACGCGCTCAAACCAGCATTTTTTGGGGGCAAGAAAGACAAGATAAATGGGGGCCAAATGTGGGTTTTGGCTTTGTTCAAAAGTATCAAGGTGAAACTAGCACCGCTAAAATTACTGGCCCTACAATGACAGGCATTCATATTGCTACTCAAGTGCTAGCCAAACAGGGACTTTCTCCTAATCAGGTTGCAGATTCACTGTTACCCGTGCTTTCTCAATTTGATGATTGGTGTAGCTGGGAAGGAGATACTTTCCCTGATGGTACTGGAAACCGAAATGTTTGTTTGCAAAACTATCGCACAGTCTTAGGTGAAGTTACTTCTCGCTATGAGTTAATTCAACCTGGTCGCGGTGGACAAGGTAATGTTGAACTAATTGTTGAAGCAGGTGGTCAGCCACGCCGAGAAATCATAGTTGAAGTCAAATTTTCTTGAGAGGAAATGATGAAAAAGTCTCTATTTTGTTCAACTACATTAATCCTTTTAGCAGCTTCGTGCCTATTATTTAATAGCGAAACACAAGCAGCTAAATTTAGTACTACCACAGATACAAGGAATCCAGAATCGCGCTTACTTTCAGACTCAGAAATTCTTTTAGCTAGAAGACCTCGCGGAGGCTTGCCAGTATGGGTAGGAAGAGTACCTAGAAGCAGTAGAGGTCAATGGCTGGATGAAGAAAAGGGTATTTATCGCTCCAACAGAGGTAGTATTATTGGCCCTTACAGTGCGCTGGCAAATCATCCACAACGACGAGCTTGGCTACAACGAGAATTACAAGGGCAAGATGTTCAGGCTCACCATCTGATAGAGAGACGTTTTGCTAGATTATTTGGGATGAATGGAAATGATATGCCTGCCGTACTCCTCACAAGAGAACAACACAGCAGAAGGATGGGTAGTGGTGGGATTCACGAACGAATTAATCAACTAATTCGCCCTGGAAATAGATCTGGTAGTAGAAGATATAACCCCGCTCAAATTTTGCAAACTTACAGAGAAGTATATAAGGGAAATGCTGATTGGATTGATGCAATTGGGGCAATATTGAGACCGTAGCTTTGATTTAGTCTCGTTTGATTTTCTTGTGGGCGATCGGCGATTTTGAAATTAAAGTTATTTGTTATTTTTACGCTAACCTACCTCGCTTTCTTTAGAGATTTCTTGAGGTTTAACTTTTTTGGATAATTTGTGTTTGTCATGTACGATCGCCCATCTCATACTTTCCGTCAAACCAAAAAAGTTATTGATGAGATAATCAAGTTAACTATCTGACGCACCCTACAAAGTTTTTTGATTTGATGCGATCGATTACTAATCCCCATAAAACTCAGCCAAAATAGAATTAATTTCATTGGTTGTAATATCTTCTCGTTCTGATTTACTGTAAATCGCCAGCAGTACAACATGGGTTTCTGATTCAACCAAATAAATTAACCTATACCCTGCACTTTTACCTTTTTGAATATTACTATTTTTAGCTCTAACTTTATAAACGAAATAATCTGCACCAAATCCCGATAAGCGATCTCCCACAAAATTACCTTTCTGGATTTCCGCTATTATCGGTTCAACATCAGCACGAATATGGCGATATTTCTTTGATAACCGATACAACTCATTTTCAAATTCGTTAGCAAATCTTACTGAAATTTGATTGAAATTATTAGTCATCTATTCTATTCCATAATTCAGAAATAGGTCGCGTTTCTCCGGTTTTTACTTGTTGTAAAGAGCGTCTTAAACTTGCTTTAATTTCTGCAACAGGGGTATCATCAGGATCGGATTCAAATTCAGATTCATTAGTTAATAAAACAATCACTTTAACCCGACTTGGTGTAGTAATATTTAAATTGTGATCTAAAATTATTTGACCTTTTTCATCAATTGTTCCCATCACTTCAAAAGCTTGCATTATAGTATTTCCTCAAATAGCCAAGTTAATTAATTTCATCATAACAGGTGGTATTGATTTCCGAAATGCGATCGCTCTTTTTAGATCGCAATTCGTTTAGAAGGTAAAGGAATCGGCTTTTTCCCACTCTCATAAACAGTTTCTATCCATAACTCTCTCGCTTCATTAATATTTTCTAACGCTTCCTCTAAAGTTTCTCCCTGACTCATACAACCTGGAAGATCGGGAATAATTACTGTATATCCTCCATCATCTTCTGGGTAAATAGACATCGGATATTTTAAAGAAAGATAATATTCTAAAGGTTGATTTTCTAGTTGAGAATTAGTTTTCATCTTTCCAATTTTCTAAATCTAGTAATCTAATCGTTTATTCAATATAAGTTCGTTTAACTTTTTTACCGCCTTTTTTAGGGATAATAATAACTTCTCCTTGTTCGTTCTCAAAGGAATGATGACTTCGCCGCGATCTCACTTCCTGATAACCGAACGCTTCTAAAACATAACTAATCTCTTCAAATCTGGCTTCAGGAGGACGGGAAAGAAGGTATTCAATTAATTTACTTAATTTACCCATTGGCAGATTGTAGCATTTTTTAAACTAGGTGGGCTTGGTTGCTGGAGTTGGTGGGGTGCGATCGTCGTAAGTTATTAATCGTTTGAATATCTTCTGCTAAATCTTCTTCAGTGTAGGGTAAGTAAGCTTGTTCCTGTTTCAAGAATTGATATGTTTCCCATCGGGAAGAAAAGTTCAGCATTCGGTGAACTTCGGCTGCTCCAATTCTACCTTGACGATAGTAATCGGCTGCAATCAGTTCTAAAACTCTGCGGGAAATGTTGGTGCGTTGCAGTTGTAGTTTATCGGCGATATCATTGGGAAGTTCGAGGGTGATTTGCATAAGTTATGCTCTTAAGACTCATGTTTAAAAGGATAGCGTTTTTTGGTAGAGTTTGGATGATGTGTGTTTGTTTTATGCGATCGCCCATCTCGTAAGGTGCGTCAGAGCAAAAAAGTTATTGATGAGATAATTAAGTTAACTATCTGACGCACCCTACAAAGTTTTTTGATTTGATGCGATCGATACGCCTACGACAGGCTACGCCAACGCACTTTTCACCCGACAAATGCGCTGTTAAATCTGGTTGGAAGAGAGGTTAGTTAGTGCGATCGCACTGGATAACGCTTACCATTCAATTTTTATAGCGTAATTAGAAAACACCGGATCTCGACTAACTAAAATAGCATTTTCTGCCTTCGCTTGTGCAATTAATAAGCGATCGAAAGGATCTTTATGATATAAGGGTAATTGCTCCAACTCTAGAATATGATTAACTTTAACCCCGATAAACTCTATCCGATTTTTCTGCTGAGTGTTAATGATTTTTGCTAAAGGCTGATTTAAAGTTAATTTCCCCAACTGGGTTTTAATTTGGATTTCCCAGAGAGTCACAACACTTACCAAGCGAGTATTGTCTTGATTTAACAACAAATCCAGCGCTTTTTTTGACAGTTTGGCTGGATCGCTATCCCACCAAATAAAAGTATGAGTATCTAACAGCAACTTCATTGCAACCAAAATTCATCGGGTAAAGGCTCATCAAAATCATCACTCATTACCATTGCACCTAAATTTAATCCAGCTTTAGGTGCAATATTTTCCTGAATTCTTACGATAGGAGTCACTTTAGCTAAAGGCACATCTCCATCAGTTAAAACGATTTCTGTATCATCCTGTACTAAGGCTAGTAAATCTATGATGCTGATGGAACTTTGCTGAATATCAAGCTTTTTTGTCAGCATTTTTATCCTTCAAAGTTTTTTAATTTTATTATTATCCTAATTTGGGCTATGGATAGATTAATTATAACGTAAAGCTGCTTTTGTAGGAAGCGATCGCCCATTTCGTAAGGTGCGTCAGAGCAAAAAAGTTATTTATGAGATAATTAAGTTAACTATCTGACGCACCCTACAAAGTTTTTAGTGAGTCTAATTCGCGATCGATATTTTCCACAAAACCATTTAACAAAGTTATTTGCGATCGCTTAGTAGTAACATCTAAAGGCGGTTCCGGCATTTGAAAATTAATAATTTTTTCGGCTTTTTCTTGATAATTTAATAACTGCTCAAGGGATGATTTACTAAAGCGAATTAAATAATCTTTAGCAGCATCAGTATATAGCTGTAATAGTTGATTGCGATAAGCTACTTCGGTAGTTTCTTGCTTTCCTTTGGAAAGGTTTTGATTCAAAATATAAGCGGCGCTACCAACAACAGCGGCACCCACTGGCCCACCTAAAACCCAACCTAAACCAGTGGCTACACCTACGGAAGCAGTGTCAGCCAAACTGTCAGAATTTGTCGGTTTATTTGGCAAATTTACTTGGGGGTGAGGCGGAAGTGAAATTGCGAGAGTTTCGGGTTGAGGACGATTGAAAAATTCGCTAGCTTGCGTTACCCATTTGATAATTGATTCTTGTAATTCAACCAATTTTGGTTGCAAAAAGTTTCTTTCCCAATTGCTAAATTGACCTTGTTGTAGTGCAGCAGTAGCTTCGGATTGATAGCGATATAAAAGTGTTTGTTCCTCTAGCCAATTGCGTAATTCTAAAACGCTAGTGATAAAACCTTGTTTAATTAGTTTTTCGGCTTTTTGTTGAATTTCAATTTTGCCGTTGTGTTTATTTTCCAGGGTTTTTAATTCACTGACGATGCTTTGTGCTTTTGCTTGCAAGGATTGTTTGATTTGAGTGGCAATTGTTACGACACGGGGTAAACGAATATCTGCCATTTTTTCCTGTTTTGCTGCCAAAATACTTTGCAAAGCAGATTCAAACATCACTAAACCGCTACTTTGTGCAGCTGCAACATCGCCTTTTAATCTCGATCTTAAAGCGGGAAGTGCATCAACTCGGTAAAGGTTACTGATGTTTGAAGGTAGATCTGCACGAAAACTTTCTGCTACAAATCGTAGGCGTTTGTAAACTTCTTTTTGGTCTTCTGGTTCTAATAAGTTGAGGAAGTTAACTACAAAAACTATGCTTTTAATGCCTCTATCAATTAACCAATCATGCAGTTTTTCTCGTTCGGTTAAAGTCATTAATTGACGAGCATCTAAAACTTGGATAATTAAATCTGCTGTTAGCAATTTGTCACGAACTAATTTATCTTGTGCTTCTCTGTCATTTGTTCCTGGTAAGTCGAGGAATTCAACGTTATTTTTCAGGAGTGGATGAGGACAAAAAACCTGCACTGAGGCGACATCTTCTCGCATTCTTCTGTCGCCATCTAAAATAGCAAATTCTTTAAGAATTTCTGTGCCAGTTTGATTTATTTGCCTGCCACCTTTAAAGGTAATTTTAGTTTTTAATTCCTCGCCGTATTTGACGGAAATCGCTGCACCTGTTGTGGGTATAATATCAATTGGTAGGGTACGATTGCCGAGAATGGCATTAATTAAGGTTGATTTCCCGTAATTAAATGGGCCAAAAACGGCTATTTGAAATCCTGGTTTAGATAGATGATTGCAGACGGAGATGGTATCTTGATAAAGCTGGGTGTTTTTGTCTACTTCGAGTAATGCTAATGCGGTTTGTAGATTATTTACTAGGTTTTGATATTCGTTTGGTTGTTCCATATTAGTACCCGGAATTTTTGCCGATGATTAGATATTTTTAACTCCCCTGGCGGGGAGTAAACAGTTATTTAAGCAACAGCTTGCAGAAAATTATCGTAGACGGAATCGATTTTTTGGAAGTTGGAATAGACATCGGATTCAATTGTTTTGAGTCGTTTTAGTTCGTTGTCGCGATTAATTTCGTAGGATTCTTTTTGTTTGAGTAAATTATCTAGTTCGGCTTTGCGGGAGTTGATGTCATCGTTGATGCGATCGCTAACTTCCTTATCATAAACATTAAAGCATTCTTTGACAGCATCGTGAATTGGTTGCCATTGTTCTTGCGCTACTTGCGGGAGATGTTTTACTAACTCTTTTTTCGCAGCTTTTACTAATTCTTTTCTTGCTTGATCTGCTTGCAAAACTCCTATACCCATCCCTAATAAAGCTAGGTATAATGGCCTTAAAATAATGCCAGTTACACTACCAATAATGGTGCTAATACCAAACACGGTAATTAAGTTTAACAGGATATTTTTCCAATCAAATCCTGCACCCGCCATTGCCACACCTGCAAAATTGCCGCTAGCTAAGGAAAATAACCCCATTGCCCATTTTGCCCAAGCAGGAGAGTTATCTTCTGGTAATGAATTGCTTCCTGTCTGTACTTTTTTTCCGGTTAATTTTTCAGTAATTGTATTGGTGATTTTGCTATAAGAAGCACCGTAATTTTCTGCGCTTTTAGCTAATAATAGAAATGCGCTATCCATTTCTTTTTCCGCAGTCAGACTCCAGGCAGAGAGTTTGTCATTAATGTATTGCTCGAATGCTTGTTTGAGTGCAGCTTCAAAGGCTTCTCTGCGGCTTTTACTCAAAAAATCCATGAATTTTAAATCGGGTTGATAGCGTGTAAAGTCTGATTCAAAAGTATTACCTAAGTTTAGCACATAAGACCGAAAAGAATCTGCGATCGCTTTCGCTTTACTATCCCCCACATTTTGAATTTCTTGCTTAAATTGATCGCGGATATGCGTCAATTTTTTAAACTCTGGTTCAACGGAACTAATCTTTTCTTTCAACTGTTGAACATCTTGTTCTAACAAGGGAATTCGTATTGACACAGCTTCTTGCACGCGGGTAGTAGTTTGACGCGCCAAAGTTCTCGCTTGTCGCAATTCGGAAAGAGCCCTTTCTTTGGTTAAAAATGTGTTGAGTGCGCCCATAAATTCGGGAAAACCTGTACCTTCTAGAGAAGCTAAAGGCTGTTTTAAACGTTTTCTTAATGCCTTAATTGCCGATATTTCAAATACTCTTTCTTCATAAACATTTTGACCATCGATTACACAATATTCGCCTAAGTTAGCCTGAAAAACTCGCCGCAATCTATCTTCAGACTCTTGCAATTCTTCTAAATCATCTGGGTCAATTAAACTTTCTCGAACTTGATCCCAAGCATTAATTAAAAAGAACACGCTTAAACCCCGATCTTTGATATAATTTTCTAAATAGCGACGTTCGCCAAGAGTGCAAGGTTGGGATGCTCTTAAAACAAACAAAATTGCATGACAATTATTGATATAACCCAGCGATAATTCGTTTCTTGCTTCTGTATCATTTAACCCTGGACTGTCAACAATTTCTACACCTTTTTCTAACAAAGGTAAGGGGTATTCAACTATGGCATAATCAACGTCGGGAAAAGCTTGTTTCTTTTCTTGTTCCAGTCTTTTTGCTTCGGCGGGATCGATCGTATAATCTTGCTTAAAACTCTTAAAATCCAACTCTTTTGGACTTTTTCCATCTTTAAAATAAACCGTTACTTTCTTTTCTGGGCCATAACGAAGTAGCGTTAACACTGCTGTACAGGGATTAACATCACTGGGTAACAAATTCTCGCCTATTAAGGCATTTAAAAAAGTACTTTTTCCTCGTTTCATATCGCCTAAAACTAGGAGACGAAATACACCTTTTTGGTAGTTTTCACCAGCTATTTTGACATCTTCTATTTCTCTTTCTAAACCAAGTGCCCCAGAAGATTTTTTGCCTTCCATTTCGGCTTTTTCCAGAGTTTCAGTCATGCAGTTGAAGGCTTTAGCTACTTCGCTGCGTGCTTGGACAACTTTTTCTAAATCGTTAAGAAAACGGTCAGTTTCAATTTTGTTACTCATTTCGTGGCACCAATAAATGTAACAGAGGCAAGTGTAATTTCTATTCCCAGGATATCACGCATAATAGGAAGTTAAGCCTTCATAAACTGATTCCAAGTTGTGATATTCGGATAAAATTTCCGTGTCTAGAGATCTCAGACGATTTGATTCAGCATGGTAATTAATTTCTTGTGATTCCTTTTGTCTGAGTAAATTATCTAATTCTGCTTGCCGAGATTTGATATCTTCATTGATCCGTTTGTTGACTTCTTGTTCATAGCTATTGAAACAGTCTTTAACGGCTTGATGAATCGGTTCCCATTGTTCTTGTGCTAGTTGGGGAAGATATTTGACAAACTCTTTTTTGGTGGCTTTAATAAATTCTTTCCGGGCTTGATCAGCTTGTAAAGCACCTATTCCTAAACCAATTAAAGCAATTCCAATCGGGCCTAAAAATGTGCCAGTAAAAATTAGCAAAAAGCTACTAATTCCAATTGCAGCTAGCCAGTTTACTAAAATGTTTTTCCAGTCAAAACCAGCACCAGCTAAGGCTATACCAGCGACGTTACCTGTGATTAATGAGAAAAATCCCATTGCCCAACTTGCCCAGGTGGGAGAGTCGTTTTCATAACCTAAGTTTTGTCCGGCAAATACGTTTCCGGTTAATTTTTCGCTGATTGTATTGGCTACTTTGGTATATGCTGAACCATACTCAGCTGCACTTCTAGATAAGATAGCAAAGCCATCATGTATTTCTCGTTCAGCAGTTAGTTCCCAAGCGGAAATTTTGTCTTTTATGTACTGTTCAAATGCTCGTTTACAAGCAGCATTAAATTCTTCCCTTCTGTCTTGACTTAAAGAATCTAGAAATCCCATTGTTGGTTGATATTGTAAGAAATCTGTTTCAAAGCTGTTGCCTAAATTCAAAATGTAAGAACGGAAAGAATCAGCGATCGCTCTTGCCTTACTATCTCTCATATTGATAATATCAGCCTGGAAGCGATCGCGAATTTCCATCAATTCCTTAAACTCAGGTTCAACTGAATTAATCCGCCTTTTCAACTCTTCAACATCTTGTCCTAACAAAGGAATTCGCCTTTCCACTGCCTCATGTATATGATTGTAAATTAGACGGGCTAAGGTTTTAGTTTGGCGCAATTCTGCGATCGCTCTTTCCCTAGTTAAAAACGTATTCAAAGCAGCAATAAACTCTGGAAATCCCGTTCCTTCTAAAGCATCCTCCGAGTTTTTTACCCGTTTTCGCAAAGCTTTTAAAGAGTAAATTTCAAACACTCTTTCATCATAAATATCAAACCCTTCCACCTGACAATATTCAGCCAAATAATTCTTAAATACTTGCCGCACCTTTTCTTCAGCCGCTTCTGTTGCTTCAGTATCATCAGGATCAATTAATCCCTTCGAGATTTCATCCCAAGCATTAATTAAAAAGAAAACGGTTAAACCCCGACCTTTGATATAATTTTCTAAGTAACGCCGTTCTGCCAAAGTGCAAGGTTGATCGGCTCTAAATACAAATAGAATTGCGTGGCAATTATTGATGTAACTAAGAGATAATTTGTTCAATGCTTCTGTATCATTTAACCCCGGACTATCAACAATTTCAATTCCTTTTTCTAACAAAGGTAAAGGATATTCTACAACCGCATAATCAACATCAGGAAAAGCTAATTTTTTCTCCGCTTCTAATTTTTTAGCATCATCAGGATCAATGGTATATTCTTGTTTAAAAGTGGTAAAATCTAGTTGTTTGGCTGGTTGGTCATCTTTAAAATAAACTGTTACCTTCTTTTGGGAGCCATAACGCAAAACTGTCAACACAGCCGTACAAGGATTGACATCACTAGGTAACAAATTCTCACCAATTAAAGCATTGAGAAAAGTGCTTTTTCCCCGTTTCATGTCACCCAAAACTAACAGCCGAAATACACCTTTTTGAATGTTTTTTCTGGCTAAATCAATGTCTTCTATATCTTTAGCTAAACCTAATCCGCCCGAAGCCGTTTCTCCTACAGTTTCCGATGTTTTGAGAGTAGCAGATATTTTACTTAAAGATTGAGCAAAATCATAACGAGCTTTGGCGAGTTGATCTAAATCTCTAATAAAACTTCCAGATTCAGTTGTGTAAGTCATAATTTTGCAGTAATTTAGTTGATTGTTAAGATATATCAAGTTTGTTGTAACGACTTCAGTCGTTTCCTTGCCACAAAGAAGGACTAAAGCCCTCACAACGAACTAGGATATCGTTACTATCAGCTTCGACTATCCAAATTTAACTTCATTAACTCTCTACTGCCAAGAGGTATTTGATTATTTTAGGCTTATAGAGACGTTGTATACAACGTCTCTACATTTCAATGGCGTTATTTAATCGCGTAAGTAACGCTAACTTGACTTCTTACTTGTACTTCTGGAAGCGCAGATGGATCATAAGGGGGAGTACTTTGATTAATGTTAGAAAAAGGCGAAAGGGGAACAGCTTGTTTTGTGCCGCAAGCGGAAACAGACGGGGGACTAACGATCGGATAAACTGTGACTAACAGCAATTCTCCTAATTGCAAATTCATTTCTAATGCCACACTTCGCACCTGAGTTTCTGCATCTCTGATAGCGTTGCGGCGTGCATTACGTTCTAATGGTAGACAGTTGTTTACGGAATATTCAGCACTAATACCTTGAATAAATAATTTGCCACTAGTTTCTGTTGCTAAATTCGCTGTTTTTACGACTTCTTGCATTCTTTCGCGAGTCGGTTTCGAGATTTTTACGAATAACTTAGGATTTTCTAAAGAACTAGTTTGAATTTCAATATTATTAGCTGGAACATTGATGGCAAGTAAAGCATCAACCACAGGTTTTAAAGGTTCTTCAACTGGAGAAACTGTACCTTCAGTAAGTGAAGGAGTACTTCTTTGTGCGTTACCCAAAGGATTGCGGGAAGCAAAGCGAAATTCCAAGCGGGCGGTATCTGCGGGGGCACTCTCTTGACCTTGACCAATTACAGTTATGGCACGTTGGTTAATTAAAAGTTGTGGCGTAATGCTATTCGTAACTTGAGATACATTAATATTATCTGTGGGATTTTGGGCAAGGCTGGTTTTGCTAGCTGATATCCATAGCCCCGTCACCACAACGGCAGAAACTAGAGTTTGAGATAATACAGTTAAGAATCGATACATTTTCTGTTGCCACTAAACATTAATGTAAATGCCGCAAATGTGTTATTTTATCCAAAATTTTGCTGCACCCTGTCATCTTCTGGTGTATCCAACTTAAAATATGGCTATAAAACAAATTACAAATCCTTGTATGAGGAATTAGCTATGACGACCATAAATGATAACCAACAAAATGAGCAAGTTGCTACTCTGTCTTCGACTTCTGAACCTATGACTACGCGAATTCGACCTTGGGGAACTGTTACACTTTTGGAAGAAACCGATCGCTACAGGATTAATCGCATTGAACTTAAAGCAGGTCATCATATTAGCACTCAGATGCACTATCACCGCAGCGAACACTGGATTGTAGTTTCCGGTACAGCTAGAGTTCTTTGTAATGGAAAAGAAACTCTGCTAATGCAAAAACAGTCTACTTATGTTCCTGCTTCTACACCGCATCGGGTGGAAAATCCGGGAGTTATTCCCCTAGTTATGATTGAAGTTCAAAATGGAGAATATCTAGGGGAAGATGATATTATTCGTTTCCCAGAAGATCCAGATAGTCATTAGAATTTTCGCTGTGATTCGGGAAAAAGGGAAAAGTATTTTCCTTCAGCTTTACCCTTTCTCCTGAATAAAACACAGAATTCTACCGGGGATGAACTCAAATCCAATGGACATCACGCAGCCAAGGCCAAATTCCTGTGTGCCTTCTCATCGTGACATTTTCACTATTTTCTGAGATCACATCTTTGAGTTCTTGAGTTGTAAAAGTGTAGTTCAACTTTTCCGCTATTTTAATGAATTCTTCCGGGTTACTAGCTTCTTTCATCTTTTCTCTTAAGGACAAATCACTAGTAGCATCTTCTAGGAATTTATGGGCACTTTCTTTGGTCATTTTTGAAAATACCTTATTAATAACAACTTATCTAATTTTACCTAAAACAGTATAACAATTAATCTCCCAATTATAACAAAATTCCAAATAAACCCGGTTTTGAGAGTTGTAGTTCGACATTATAGCAATTTTACCTCCTAGCAACCGGGTATTCTCTAAGAGTCGCAGAAATGGAATAAGCTGTTCGGCATTTAAATGGTTAAAGGGAACTCCTGAACAGAGAATATATGATTTAAATGCACGACAGCTTATACTTTTACACTTGGTCAGTGCGAAAATGTTTCAGGTATTAACGATTTTTGTCCAGTAGGTTTTCAAATTCGGCTTTTAAGGATTTGACATTGGCAACTCTTCCGACTAAAAGATTTTCGCTTCCGGCATCTTTTAAGCGTTCTTTCCAATATTTGATACTATCTGAGTTATTTACCCAGAAATTAACTACCGTGTCGATCGCTGCATCTAAATCCCAACCTCGGTAATTAGGAACATTTTCTACAGATTGAATTAATGCGTCCAGGGTACATTTGTATGCGGCGACATATTCCACTCCGGTCTTATATTTTTGTTCTTTTCTCTCTTGTTGTTGATTAAAAAAGTATAAAATTGGAGAGACTCCGAGAATGTCGAAAGTGTACTTCATTCCTCTACTCCTAATCTAAGAGACTTAGGCTTATTTGATGTCTTATATAGCAAATTTTCCCAATTTTGGGGTGACGAATTTTAAAGGTGAACTGGCGGCGCTAAGTGCTGCTTTTCTGTGGGCGATCGCTTCTGTGGTCTGGTCAAAGGTGGGACAACGCATTGGGCCACTGGAGTTAAATTTCCTTAAAGGTGCGATCGCAATTGTTTTTTTAGTAATCACGCTTTTGCTGTCAGAACAAACATTACCAGCGATCGATCCTTTAGCTTTTTGGTTATTGTTACTCAGTGGCGCGATTGGAATTGCGATCGCAGATACAGCTTTATTTGCGGCGCTTAACTCTTTAGGCGCAAGACGCACGCTGTTATTAAAAATACTAACCTCGCCGTTAGTAGCTTTAATAGCTTTAGTTTTTTTACAAGAGACTCTCTCCGTTGCCGCTTGGTGCGGAATTTTTCTCACCCTAATAGGAGTAGCTTGGGTAGTTAGCGAAAGAGTTCCGGGAACGAATGGCAAAGAAGCGTTTTTTTGGCAAGGTATTCTCTGGGCGATGGTATCAACTTTTGGCGATGCGATCGCTGTAATTTTATCCCGTTTAGCACTAACTCAAACCACAATTAGTCCCCTGTGGAGTACCCTAATTAGATTAACCACAGGACAGTTCTTCCTGCTAATTTTGCTATTAATAATCAACCTAAAACTTCAGAAAAATACCATTCAGAAATCCCAACCTTTACTCACAATAAAATTATGGGTAATCATTACTTTTACTTCCTTTATTGGCACTTACTTAGGCATTTGGTTACAACAAATTTCCCTAAAATTTGCCCCGGCTGGAATTGCCCAAACCCTAAACGCAACTAGTCCACTTTTTGTTTTACCCATTGCAATTTGGCTGGGAGAAAAAATCAGTTTTCGCGCCATTGTTGGAGTCTTGTTAGCTTTAGTGGGTATAGCATTATTGTTTAGATTTTAATCCAATTAACCAGAACCCTGACAACTTCTGCAAAGTCGGGGTTCTCAATGATGAAACATTTATGATTTTGGGACTAAAACCTGATGCTTTGCATAATTTGGGCGGAACTGTCCGCTACCCCGCCTACTTTAATGAATTTTAACAATTGAGTTGACTATCTTTATAAAAAGTTGTTCAAAAATTACCATTATGATCCCGACTTAATAAAAAAAATTTGGAAAATAGAATTAACATACTCCCCTAAATAAACTTATGCTCTTTGTAGCAGTTGATTTGTATATCAGAACAACTAAGGGTAATTTTCTATTTGGTACAGAACTATTTTCTAGAGTTCCTTGTTTAGAAGAAAAACTCAAATTAAACAATGAGCGATTTTACGTTATCGAAGTTTGCCACTATGCCAAAAGTAGCTTAAATTCCGATCGAGATCCTGTGGCAAGTGTCATAGTAATGCGGTACTAAAGGAACTGGTTAGTTGAGCAATCGCCTGTACGTAAGTACCTATCGCTATTTTCCGCAAATCGGATAAATTAGCGATCGCTCTAACTAATTATTGCCCTTTTCCGCAACAGTTAAAAATCTAACTATCGATTTGCCAAGTCACGAATCATACTATTAGCCATAGCATAATGTTGCTGAATAGCTGGCAAAAATGTGGAAGCATAAGTTACCACATCTTGATCTTGACCTTGTTGAGTTTGTCGTTGAAACAAAGCCACAGTTTGAGCATGATCGTTTACCATTGCTCTCATATAAGCTCGAGCGAAACTTGCACCAGAAAGTCCTTGTAATTGTCGTTCTATTTGTTGGTGTTGAGCATCTAATTGTCTAGGTAAAGTAACACCTTTTTGACCAGCAAGCTGCATCAATTGATTATTTGCTTGCCTATGTTGATCGATCATTTGTTGTGCATACTGCTTAACATCATTACTGCTTGCTCTCTGCAATGCCAACTGACTCAAGCGTATTTCTGCTAAGTTACCTTGTGCTGCTCTATTCATAAACAGCCTATCTGAAGAACTTAATCTATTTTGATTTTGTTCTGTGGTATTTTGGCGGTTTTGTAATGTGCTAGGTTGACGTTCAGATTGCTCGGCTACAGCTACAAATGCTAAAGCAAGAACCATTCCAGTTCCTATCAGACTAGCAGAAAGTATGTTTTTCATGAGCGATTAAAAGTCCTGATTTATCAAAGTTTTTATTACTCTCAAAATCATAGCTACTGCCCATTCAAATCAGCTTCTACCCATAGATTAAGCATGGTCTGACTAGAGAGGTATTTTGGCAAATTTTGCCGATTATTATTCATTTATCAGGAGGTTTTTGTTAATCATTGATATCACACAAATGACAGATGACAAACGGCTAAATACTCACACATTAAACAGCTACTTTTTTAGCAAAATTACCAGTATTTCTTAAAGCATCTAAAAAAGCGTAAATTGCTGGAGAATGAAGAGCATTTGCTAAAATTGCTACTCCAATTATTCTTTGCAAAGGTACGGGTAAATTACATTCTTTGATACCAAGGGGTAAAGGTTCAGCAGCCAAACGAGGCATTATAGCTGCGCCTAAACCTTTTCCTACCATACTTACAATTGTGGAATCTTCCCGTATTTCATAAGCAATATTCAGTGGGTATTCGGCTTGATTCAAATAGGGTAGGATGTAATCATGACAGGGAGTTAAGGCACTGATAATTAAGGGTAATTTTGCTAACTGTTGCCAAGAAATTTCTTTAGTATCTAAATTGCTGTTTGGTGGTAAAAGAACGATGTAATCATCTCGCAGAATTTCCCAAGTTTCAAATTCATCACTAGAAGGTAAGTAAGTAAAGCCAATATCAGCAAAACCTGCACGCAAACTGTCTTCTATGCTAAAAAAACTGTCATTTTCTGTAATTTTGACATTGATATCAGGAAATAGGGTGTGAAATTTGGCGATCGCAGTCGGTAAAATATGCGTTGCTACACTGCGAAAACAAGCAATTCGTACAACTCCGCCTTGTAAACCTTTTTCTAAATCAGCTTCTTTTTCAATGGCATATACCGATCGTAATATTTCCCTTGCATGAACTTTAATTCGTTCTCCCACAGGCGTTAAATGTGCGCCATGACGACCTCGGTAAAATAACACCACTCCCAACTGTTCTTCCAAGCTAGCAATAGCATGACTAACTGCTGATTGAGACATTTCTAAATGCAATGCTGCTTCGCTGAAATTTCTGTGTTCTGCTACTGCAACTAAAGCAAGCAACTGAGAGAGTTTGATCTGACTTTTATTGATTTCATTCATATAGCTTTCACACGCACTGTTTAGATTGTCCCAAAAACCGCAGCCTCATTCCTCTTCCTATCTATCGATTTTATTCATATAAGCTATTCAAGGAATAGATGGTTCCTTAATTGAATCAAGGGTACATTAGATTTATAGACAGATTTAAAAAAGCCTTTATCAGGAGAAGTCTAAAAAAATGCTGCACAATTCTTTACATAAAAATCAATCAAACTCACCGTTAACTTCCAGTATTCACTTGCAAGGAATTAAGTCCAAATTAGCAACATTGATTAACAATATTTGTGAACGATTTGTCACATTAATTAATCAGGCAAGCGAATTAAGAGTTTGGCAAAGTCGCGATCGCGCAGGTCATACATGGTGGAACGCTTACGACCCCAATACAGGTAATTCTATTAGCTTAGATTCTGAAGCCGAAATGCGGATGTGGATCGAAGAACGTTATCACTAATTCGTAACAAGGAACCTTGTAGAGACGTTGTATACAAGGAACCTTGTAGAGACGTTGTATACAACGTCTCTACAATCTTTGAAAGCAGATGTCTATTAACGTTTCAGTGCCAAAGTCAAACCATCAGCAATAGGTACCATACTGATACTGACTCGTTCATCTTGGAATAGTTTCTCGTTAAATTTACGGATCGCCTGCGTACTTTCATCTTGCACTTGGCGATCGGCAACTCTTCCCGACCAAAGTACATTATCAATGGCAATTAACCCACCAGGACGGATTAATTTTAAACAGCGTTCATAATATTCTTGATAATTCCCTTTATCCGCATCGATAAAAGCAAAATCAAAAGTTTTTTGTTCTCCCGAAGCTAATAATTGCGCTAAAGTATCTAAAGCGGGTGCAATTCGCAAATCAATTTTTTCTGCTACTCCGGCTTCTTGCCAATAGCGACGAGCAATATTAGTATATTCCTCACTAATATCACAAGCAATTATCTTGCCATCTGGGGGCAAAACTAAAGCTACAGAAAGAGAACTGTAACCTGTGAAAACGCCAATTTCTAAAGTTTTCTTTGCGCCAATTAACTGCACTAACAAAGCCATAAATTGACCTTGTTCTGGCGAAATTTGCATTGTAGCATAAGGATGATTAGCTGTTTCTTCGCGCAACCGCCGCAAAACATCTGGCTGTCTGACAGAAACAGATAAAAAGTAATCATAGAGTTGATTGTCTAAGCCAAGTGTCTTTTTTGTCATTGTTATTTAGAGAATTCGTCATTGTTCACGCCAGGATATACTATTACATTAACCATAAAAAGTGAAATTTAGAGAGTACGATCGCTTAAAATAATAATCAATCAAGATCTGGTGTAAAGGAGTTATTAAACTGATTGGATATTCATCCTCGCGTATTTCAGCAGTTAAACGATGAGCGGTTAGGCAGCCTGACTGGTAAACTTAATGTAGATGACTTACTGCGTTTAGCAAACAACCCATCAGCGCAACGTTTCTTAGACACCAGAAGCAACAATATTAATATAATCCAAGAAGTAGAAGGCCGACTTCTAAGAATTACTCTTTCTGGCGACAGTCAGCGAATAATTTCAGTCGGGCCAATTCGGACAAACTTAGTCAGAAACCGCATTGCTAGCGGTGACTTTATTCCACTGACCTAGAGGTAATGATAATGGCGAAAATTCATATTTCCGAAATCCAAGAAATCTTAGCACAAAAAGGTGCAGAAGATGCCAAGCCAAATTCTAACTCAGGATACTTTCTAGAAATTAGATTCGATGACCCTCAATTAGATGCTAAAGTTGTTGATGAAGAATTGCAAAATCAAACTATCACTGCTGATTGCCCCTACGGAATGGTAACAATTCAGTTTGACAAATACGGACAACTGAAATCGATCGATCTCAGTTAATCTAACCCCTGCAAAAACCCATGTGAAGCCTATAAAACCGTCACATACCAGCAATCATTATTTTTACAATTAGCCAAGATCGACACAATAAACAATATCTTTTCGGTGACTCAAATGTATTACAGCGTCATCAGTATTAACATTGGCATAGTCTTTTCCGTATTGTTAGTTTTTGGCATTTTAAAATGGTTACAAATTCCCACAGGTAGTTTTCTTGACTGGGTAATTGCTGTGGCTATTTTTGAATGGTTGTTAGCAATTGTCACTATACCTTGGAATATCCATTTTGAAGCTAAAGAAGTAATTGCCGAGGCTACAGAATCAACTGAAAAAGGGATTAAAATTGACCAAAAACAAGTAAATTATGCTCGAATTATCGCCAAACGATCGCTCTTCATCGCCATCACTCTCCACCTAATTTCTGCGATCGGCTTCTATACTTTAGCAGTTCTGGGGATTAGTGCGATCGGTTATCTTGGTTCTGTTGCGGCTTTATTACTAACAATTTTACGTCCAGCAGTTCGCGCCTATCAATATTTAGCCGCCAGATTAACCATGATTCGCCAACAAGTTAAATATCCTCGTGAAGATATTTTAGAATTACGCAGCCGCTTTACGCAATTAGAAGCAACTGTGCAAAGAATCGAAGAAAACTTAAATCCCGAATATCCCGACTCTTGGGTAGCTAGACAACAAAGACAAGGGGAAGCAACACGCCATGATTTAAACCGCATTGCTGCTAATTTAGAAGACTTAAAAGCTAATAATCAAGCCGAACATAACAGATTATCGCGAGAAGCAGAACAAGCGATCGCCCAACTTTCCACCGATGGACAATTTCTCGATCATGTCCGGGAAATTATTCGCTTTTTCAAGTCAGCTTGAGCTATAGTAAACTAAATATTTATGCTAAATGATTCCCGAAAATATCTTCAAATTCCGGGAATCATTGCCAAATAAAACTTCATACCCAATCCGGCTTAAATACCCCTTGATTCTTTAGTCCTTGTCAAGCAAACTAAGTTTTGTGTAGTCGCAATTTCAATCGCTGAACGATCGAGAGAGTAGCTAACTATAATCCCACAGCTACATATTGAAAAATTTCTTGGCTTTCTTGTTTCTCCAAATTCTTAGATTTAGAGCCTTTTTGTAAGTCTGGTTTTTGCGCCAAAGTCATGTAGATATAAGCTAGCAGTTCCATAATTCAACCTCGCCAATTTTTTAAAGACAGGGAAATTAGCTTGAAAACAAGCAGGACTTAATAGTTCAAGATGATAAATCTTGAATTCCTCTCACAGCGCCGCCTGTAATCGGAAACCGATCGGCTTGTAAGATTACTTAGTGTCGAACTTCACTTTCCCGTATTCTTACTTATCGATCAGTTGGATTATTTTTTCTCTCTGCTCTATCCAATATATAGATGCACCCCTTAGCATCGGATTCAGAAAAATTTTCCTAACTTTTTCCGATCGCGATGCAAAACTATCTATTTATCTTAAAGATACAGTAAAACCACCAATTTTTTAGTCGCCTGTGAGACAATTATTAACAATTACCGTAATATCACTTAAGTACTCTGAGGTACAGAAGGGAGAAAATGGTAAGTTACTCGTAGATCCCCGACTTCTTGAAGAAGTCGGGGATCTGGGTTGGGTAGCCTATAATGGAATGGCAATTTAAGTTGCAAAAGATAAGCCACCGATGCAAATACCTCGCCTGCATCCAGACACGATCGAACAAGTTAAACAACGGGCTGATATCGTAGAAGTCATCTCGGAAAAAGTCGTTTTACGCAAACGAGGTAAAGATTTCCAAGGTTTATGCCCTTTTCATGATGAAAAATCTCCCAGTTTTAGCGTCAGTCCCCACAAGCAAATGTATTATTGCTTCGGTTGTCAAGCTGGGGGAAATGTAATTACGTTCCTCATGGAACTAGAAAAACAATCTTTTGCTGACGTAGTGTTAAATTTAGCACGACGCTATTCCATACCAGTGCAAACATTGGAATCGGAACAACGTCAAGAACTGCAACGCCAACTAACTTTAAGAGAGCAATTATTTGAAATTCTGGCAGTAACAGCAGCGTTTTATCAACACGCTTTGTATCAACCTTCAGGAAAAGCAGCTTTAGAATATTTGCGATCGCAACGACAGTTAAATGATGAAACAATTCAAAAGTTTCAGTTAGGTTATGCGCCTGCGGGTTGGGAAACTCTTTATCGATATTTGGTAGAACAAAAGGGTTTTTCTGTGCAATTGGTAGAACAGGCGGGATTGATTCGTCGGCGCAAAGAATCCCAAGTTAGCTATTATGATTATTTTCGCGATCGCCTAATTATTCCCATTCACGATTTCCAAGGCAGAATTATCGGTTTTGGCGGCAGAACTCTCGCTGACGAACAACCCAAATATCTCAACTCTCCCGACACACAACTATTTAATAAAGGCAAAACTTTGTTTGCTTTGGATAAGGCGAAAGATGCGATTTCCAAGCAAGATTTAGCAGTAGTAGTGGAAGGTTATTTTGATGCGATCGCACTCCACGCCAAGGGAATTACTAACGCCGTCGCCTCCTTGGGAACTGCTTTAAGTTTAGACCAAGTAAAATTACTTTTGCGTTATAACGAATCCAAACAATTAGTTTTAAATTTCGATGCTGACAAAGCTGGTAATACCGCCGCCAAAAGAGCGATCGGAGAAATCGCTAACTTAGCTTATCGAGGCGAAATTCAACTCCGCATTCTCAACCTTCCCAATGGCAAAGATGCGGACGAATACTTAAGAACATATTCCGCAGAACAATATCAAAATTTATTAAATGAAGCGCCTTTGTGGTTAGCTTGGCAACTTGAACAATTGTTAGAAGGAAAAGACCTCAAACAAGCAAATCAATATCAGCAAGTTGCCGAAGAAATGGTGAAAATTCTTAGTAGCATCATCGACGATAATCAGCTAACCCATTATGTTAATCAATGCGCCGAACGCTTGAGCAAAGGCGATTCCCGGCAAATACCATTAATTTCTCAAAATCTACTTAATAAAGTTGTTCAACACTGGAAAGCATTAATTTGCCAGAATCAATCTCTACAAATGCCATTATTGGTAGAGAACTTAGTTAAGCGTAATTATCCCCAAGTCAAACCCCAACTTCGCATAGTTAAAAAGCAAAATGCTGACGCAGAAAAAGTAGTCACAACTCAGCGAGACGACCTTTTAAAAATAGCCGAAGCTTTATTATTGCGTCTTTATATTCACTGTCCCGAATATCGCCAAGATATCATCGATCGTTTAGAAAAACAGGAACTAGAATTTAGCTTTTCTCATCATCGGTTTTTGTGGCAACAAATCCGAGAATTTGATATTAATTTAACTACGGAAAACCTGATTTCTAAACTGCAAGATAAAGCGATAGAATTTCCCAAAGAAATGGCGCAAGCTTCCCGCCTATTTATTTTAGATGAACTCGCAGAGAAAGACTTACAACGAGCAGGGGAATTAATCAAAGCAGCGATTATTCGTATGGAACAAGTAATGTGTGAGAAACAATATTTTTACTTTAGTGAACTGTTGAAAAAAACAGACTACTTCACAGCAACAGAACTGTGGGAAAAATCTTCCCATGAATTAATACATTACAGACAACGGAGTATGGAATTAGAAGCACAATGCCAAGTTTCCATCTCCGATTTATTACAACTTTAAGGGCACATTAAAGTTTCGCGGGTATCACGTCCGGTAACAGGATTAGTACCTGTAGCAATTTTACAAAGGAATTCTAGCTGATCGTCCCGGAATAAAACATCCGTGAAATCAGCACCTTCAATATTTGCGCCTTCAAACTTAGCATTGAAAGCAAAAGCACCTTCTAAAATTGCATCCTTCAAATTAGCTTTGGTAAAACGAGCAGTTGCGATCGTTGAATATGAAAGATCGGCACCTTCCAAATTAGCATATAAGAAGTTAGCCCCGTAAAGACTCACTCCCCGTAAATTTGCATGGCTAAAATCGCTACTGCGGAGATTTGCTTTAGTAAAGCTAGAATCAGTTAACTCCCGATTAGAAAAATCTGCACCAACCAGAGCTTCGTTGTTATAATCCAAAGCTAGAACTGGAGTCGCAGTTCCTACAAAAGCTACTAAGCAAATTACTGCCCAGAGCCATAAACTGAGTAATATCCTGGAAATCCGATTGTCTAGTCGAAAATTCATGCTGCTTACAGTAAATGGCGAATCGTTCAGTATCTAATTATCCCGATTTCGGTGCATTAGGAGAAGACCTAGTTGCACAATGGTTGCAAGAACAAGGTTGGAGCATTCTCCATCGTCGCTGGCGCTGTCGCTGGGGAGAGATAGACATCATCGCCGAAAACCAGTCAAATTTATTGCTCTTTGTCGAAGTCAAAACTCGAAGTCGCGGAAATTGGGATCATGATGGTTTATTATCTATCACTCCCCAAAAACAAGCTAAACTTTGGCAAACAGCACAATTATTTCTCGCTTCAGGCAATTTTGCTGAAAAAATCTGTAGATTTGATGTCGCTTTAGTTACTTGTCAAAGGGTAAAAAATAATTTATCTCAAGAAACCAATTCTAACAGTAGTATTACTACTAATTATTCCTGCTTTAGCCCCTTAAAAAATACAGATGACTTCATTCAACAGTCAACTGTACATATTGCGGAATATCGACTCGTTTTACAACACTACATTGAGTCAGCAATAAACTATGATTTTTAATTTGTCATCTATCTAAAGTCTTATATTATAAATATTTCTATTCCTGACTTACGATCGATGACAAATTGGAAAAACATTAGGGGGTAAATACAGGTTAAGCCAAAGTTTCTGGGCAATATCCTAACCCATTGACAAATTGCTTACGGAATGTCTCAATTTCTTCTTTGTCTGGTCTACCATGAGACACTATTGCTACTTGATAACGGCGCATTACTTCGATCGGTGGTTCACCTGCATCCAAACTCCAAAGCGCCATCTTCACGCGCACTTCCGGTTGGTAAGGAATGCCTAATTCACTCAGATAAGCTCTAAAGTTGCCATCTAGATAAGAGTCTAGTTCCTTACTCATTTTTACTTTAATTACCCAACCGTCAATTTGGTGCAAAACGGTTACAGAGTACAGGGGAAGTTGGTTATTTTTATGTAAAAACTCAACTACTCTTTGGGTAAGACTGGCGTTAGCTAAGAAGTACAGGTAATCCATAAGGGGTGCTTGGGGGCAAAGCAAATGCTACACCTTATATTGTCACTAAAAAAGAGGAATTTATACTGGGGAAAACCCCCCTAATTTGCTTGGGTAGGTTTACCCAATTTAGTTGCTAATCTTTGCCGCTTTATTAAGATAATAAAATCAAGTATCGCAAGGTAGAATAAAAACTTTACAAAACTATAAAGATATGCCAATTCTTACTCTCACTCGGTGGGAAAGATGTTGAATTAGGAGCAAAATAAATTTCCGGCTCATATATCATTAATATCTCATAGTCCGCGAAAAATTTCAAAAATTTTTCAAGTATGTAAAAGGAAAGGGATTTTAACGAGTTAAATTAAGAACTATAACTGAACTGAAATCTTGCATGAACCAGCCAAAATCTGCATCCTTTTTATCTTCCAGTCCTGTTGGGGAGAGCAACGAAGACCTCTTATTATCTGCTTACGACTATCAACTTCCTGAAGAGCGCATCGCCCAAAATCCGGTAACACCGAGAGATAGCGCTCGCTTGTTGGTAGTTGATTCCCCCACCGAGCACAGTGATCGAGTGTTTCGCGATTTAGTAGAATTGCTCCTCCCGGGAGATTTACTGGTGATGAATAACACTCGTGTGATTCATGCTAGACTTTACGGGCGTAAATCTACAGGCGCACCTGTAGAAATTTTGCTACTTCAAGAGCAACAGAATAACTGTTGGTTAGCTTTGGTAAAACCGGGTAGACGCTTACTACCGGGAGCGGAAATTTATTTGGAAGCTAAAAATTCTTTAGATCGGCAGCCAGATTTTATTTTAAGTGCAAAAATTCTGGAAAAAGATGAAGCTACAGGCGGGCGAATTTTACAATTTAAATTACCGGAAGGAAAATCTTTAATTCAAATTTTAGATCGGTTTGGTCATGTACCTTTACCTCCTTATATTAAAGAGTCGCAATCTCTAGCAGAACAGTACCAAACTGTTTATGCACAGACTCCAGGTTCAGTAGCAGCGCCGACAGCTGGGTTACACTTTACTCCTGAGTTATTGGAGAAATTAACAGCGAAAGGAATTGAACAAACTTTTGTCACCTTGCATATTGGGATAGGTACTTTTCGACCTGTGGAAGTAGAAAAAATTACTAATCATCAAATGCACGGGGAATGGGTAGAGATTTCAGCGGCGACAGTGGCAAAAATTCAGGAGGCTAAGGCTAGAGGGGGTAGAATTATTGCGGTGGGAACGACAGCAGTGCGTTCTTTAGAAGGAGCAGCGCAAAATGGGGAATTACGACCTTTTTGCGGTCAAACTGAATTGTTTATTTATCCCGGTTATAAATGGCGTGTGGTGGAGGGATTGATTACGAATTTTCATTTACCACGTTCTAGTTTAATGATGCTGGTTAGTGCTTTGATCGGAAGGAAACGGTTGTTGTCTTTGTATGAGGATGCGATCGCACAAAATTACCGCTTTTATTCTTTTGGCGATGCTATGCTGATTTTGCCAGAAGCCAGGATTAATTAAAATTTAGTGGTTTGTTAACTTAATGTTAACCAATTTTGTCCACCCTTAACTACAATTCTCCGCTCGACCGAATATGTTGAAACAGATCTTTTATAGTCATCTACTTGTCATTGTTACCGCTGTGTTTTTCACACCTATTGCTGTGGGTAAACCTGCTATTAGTTTGCCAGGAACAAAACAGCTAATTCAAGGCGTTTATACTCAAGATTTGGAAGCAGCGGGTTATTTTCAGGAAGGAGTTAACAGATACACTGAGGGAAATTTAGCCGCAGCTTATTCGGCTTTTCAAAAAGCTGTGGAACGTGACCCTAGTATTGCGATGGCTTATCATTATATGGGCAATGTGTTGTTGCAAAATGGTCGGAATGCAGATGCGATCGCAGAATTTTCTAAAGCCATTCAATTAGATCCTTCTTTAGCTGAGGCTCATTACAATTTAGGCATAGCATTGTATCGCCAAGGTAGATTAGATGATGCGATCGCAGCTTACCAACGTTCGATTGCTATTAATTCCCGTAACCCAAATGCTTACTACAATATGGGAGTAGCATTGTATGAGCAAAAACAGTTGGATGGTGCAATTGATGCTTATCGTCAAGCGATCGCTCTCAATCCCAGAAAAGTCAACGCTTTGTTAAATTTAGCCATAGCTTTAGAGCAACAAGGAAACTTTGATGAGGCGATAGAAGCTTACCAAAGAGTCACAGTTCTCGATCCTAAATTAGTGACAGCACAAATTAGTTTAGCGAATCTTTTAGTTCAACAAGATCGACCAGAAGAAGCGATCGCAGCTTACAACGAAGCAATTCGTCGTCAGCCAAAAGATCCCGTTGCTCACTACAATTTAGGTATGCTGTTGTACGAGGAAGGTAAATTAGAAAATGCCCTCTCATCCTTAAGAAGAGCTAGGAAAATTTATGAAGACCAAGGTAACAACTCCAAGGCGACAGAACTTACCGAATTAATCAATCAAATTAAACAAAGCTGGGAGACTAAGAAATAGCAAAATTAGTTAAATTGGTAGGCGATTGATATCTTTATTAGAACCAATCACTACCATTGCTGAACCCTTCTCTAATCGTTTGTTGGGGTTAGGATTAATCTCAAACTTGCCATCATAACTGACAGCCAACATATTCACCCCGTAGCGATTACGCAGTTGTAATTCGGCGATAGTTTTATTGTGAAACACATCGGGAGTAATCAATTCTACGATACTATTTTCTGGGTCTAACTCAAATCTTTCGATAATGTTTGGTTTAGTTAAAGCTCGCGCTAACTCACACCCAGCTTCATGTTCTGGATAAACCACATGATCTGCACCAACTCGTTTTAATAGCTTAACATGAACTTCCGAAGAAGCTTTTGCTACCACATGAGGAACACCAGCTTCCTTTAAATTGAGTGTAGTAATAATGCTTTCTTCCAGATAATTCCCGATCGCCACTATTACCGTATCAAACTCATAAATTCCTGATTCCTTGAGCGCTGAAGGTTCAGTAGAATCTAGCTGCACCGCATGAGAAAGTACCTGATCTGTTAATGCTTGGGAAACTCTTTTTTCGTCTACATCTGTTCCCATTACTTCGTATCCCATTTTATACAAGCTGGAGCAGACAGCCCTACCAAAACGACCTAAACCAATTACAGCAAACTGGTTATTTCCTTTACGTAAACTGCGGAAAAAATTCAACGATGACAGACTCATAACTTATATTGAAATTGAATTGATTACTATTACTTTTTAGGGTAACAAGGTATGGGCAATATAAACATTATCCCACTAAAAGAGTTTCTTCTGGATAACGAACTGATTTAGGACGGGGATCTCCTAAAAGTGCTGCCATCAACAATAAAACTCCCACCCGACCGATGTACATAGTGGAAATTAAAACTATCTTGGCTAATACTGAGAGACTAGCAGTAATTCCCGTCGAAAGACCGACCGTAGCAAAAGCTGAGACAACTTCAAAAAGAATTTGCAGAAAGTCGAAATTTGGATCGGTAAGGGAAATCAAAATTGTCGAAAGTAGCACAGTAGCAACTGAACCAATTAAGACTCCAACCGCTTTTAAAATCAACGAAATAGCTACTTCGCGTTTATAGAGAACAACTTCTTCTTGCCCTTGTAAAATAGCTTTTGTCGCACTAGTGAGAACGCGCACAGTTGTAGTTTTGATTCCTCCGCCTGTACCTCCCGGACTAGCACCAAGAAACATCAGAGCAATAGTTAAAAATAACCCTGCAGTGGTCATTTTTCCGATATCAATAGTGTTAAATCCAGCAGTTCTGGGAGTCACAGATTGGAACCAAGCATTGAGTACTTTTTCCCCAAAATTCATCGGCCCAAATGTTCCTGGGTTCCTCCATTCGATAAAAAAGAAAGCAATTGTGCCAAAGACTAAAAGCGCGATCGTTGTACTCAGGGCAACTTTAAAATTTAAAGAGAATCTAATACAAGCTTTTTTGCCTTGAATGCGATCGCGCCACCACAAAAAAAGCTCAAAAATCACCCCATAGCCAATTCCCCCAAAAATAATTAATCCCGTCACTACAGCAATTAACAAAACCGAGGATTGAAAGCCAATAAAACTATCGTTGAACAAACTAAAACCAGCATTATTCCAAGAATTAACACTGTGAAAAATTGACAGCCACAAACCTTTACTTAACCCATACTTGGGCGCAAACACAGGCATTAATAAGAAAATCCCTGTTATTTCAAAAATCATCGTAGTAGCGATAACTGAGCGAATTAATTGGGGAGCTTCTTGCAATCCTGGGCGATCCAACGCTTGTTGAATCGCCATTTTATGCCGTAAATCAAACCTCCTTCCCACCAGCAAAATTAAAAAAGTTGTCGTTGTCATATACCCCAGTCCCCCAATTTGGACAAGAGCAACTAGAATCAACTGTCCCCAAAAAGAAAAGTAACTTCCAGGGTCTACCACAGATAGCCCAGTCACACAAACCGCAGAGGTAGAGGTAAACAATGCCACAATAGGGTCATTCCAATTCCCACTGCTAGTCGAGAAAGGCATCATTAAAAGGAGAGCCCCAAAAGTGATTACAGCGAGAAAACCTAAACAAATGGTTCTAGATATGGTCATCGAATCTTTACTTAGTAGTCTTTTTGCAGCTTACTGCTTTCTGAGTACTTTAGTTTAAAATCAAAAATCGAAAAATTAAAATCGATTGACCTCCTCTGTTAGGCTAATTGTTAATGTTACAGAACTTAACACAGAGACATCTTCTATGCCATCTACCCTAAATCAAAGAATTCAGGAATTTTACGACGCTTCCTCTGGACTTTGGGAAAAGGTGTGGGGCGAACACATGCACCACGGTTACTATGGTTCGGAGGGAAACATCAAAAAGGAACGTCGTCAGGCGCAAATTGATTTGATTGAAGAACTCCTGAAATGGTCGGGAATACAGCAAGCTGAGAAAATTCTAGATGTAGGTTGCGGTATTGGTGGAAGTTCTTTATATTTGGCGCAAAAATACAACGCTACAGCTACGGGAATTACCCTGAGTCCTGTACAAGCGGCTAGGGCGAAAGAAAGGGCGGCGACAGCCGGAATGAGTGAAAAAACCCAGTTTTTAGTCGCAGATGCTTTGCAAATGCCTTTTGCTGATGCTTCTTTTGACTTTGTTTGGTCAATGGAAAGTGGGGAACACATGGCAGATAAAGAGCAATTTTTACGAGAATGTTATCGAGTATTAAAGCCAGGTGGAACTTTTTTAATGGCTACTTGGTGTCATCGTCCAACTATGTCGCCAAATCAGCCATTAACACCTGATGAACTACATCATTTGGCAGAAATTTATCGAGTTTATTGTTTACCATTCGTGATATCTTTGCCAGAATATGAAGCGATCGCCAAAAATCTATCTTTCCAAAACATCCGCACCGCAGATTGGTCAAAAGCCGTCGCACCTTTTTGGAATGTCGTCATTGATTCAGCTTTTAGTTTAGAAGCAATAATCGGCTTACTCTTTTCCGGTTGGTCTACAATTCAAGGCGCAATGTCTCTCGGATTAATGCAGCGAGGATACGAACGCGGATTAATCAGATTCGGCTTGCTTTGTGGCAATAAATAATCCCAAATTTACAACAGATGTAGAGACGTTTCATGAAACGTCTCTACATTAATTACACAGCATAAAAATTTCTATTTTAACAGAATCGATTGGCAATAAAAACCTCGATCGGAAGTTATCTTTTGATTAATATTTAGATTAAAATCAAGCGAGAAACCCGATCAAGAAGATAATGAAAGAAATTAGACAAAAAACTTCCTCATTTCCCGCTACAATTGTAGATTCTGCCTGTAACCAACCAGCAAAACCTTGGTTTTATCCCTATTGGAAATTTTCCCGTCCTCACACTGTAATTGGTACTACTTGCAGTGCGATCGGGCTGTATTTAATAGCGATCGCATCGGTAAATCACAATATTAACCTATCACTACTCTGGCAATTGTTAGGCGCTTGGGTTGCTTGTCTTGGCGGCAACATTTACATAGTCGGATTAAATCAAATAGAAGACGTAGAAATTGACAAAATTAATAAACCACATTTGCCCTTAGCATCAGGAGAATTTACCCGCAAACAAGCAATCTTAATTATCAGCATTTCAGGAATTTTAGCCTTATTAATCGCCGGATTAATGGGGCCATTTCTCCTGGGAATGGTAGGAATTAGTTTAGCCATTGGCACAGCTTATTCCTTACCACCGATTCGCTTAAAGCGGTTTCCATTTTGGGCAGCGATCTGTATTTTTACAGTGCGAGGAGCGATCGTCAACTTAGGACTATATCTACACTTTCGTTGGGTATTGCAAGCCAAACAAGTAATTACCCCAGAAGTTTGGGCATTAACCTTATTTATTCTGGTGTTTACAATTGCGATCGCCATCTTTAAAGACATACCCGACCTGGAAGGCGACAAACAATACAACATTACCACCTTCACCATTCAACTAGGACAAAAAACCGTCTTCAACCTCTCACTCTGGCTATTAAGCACCTGCTACTTAGGCATGATAATAGCGGGAATTTTCTGGCTACCTTCAGTTAATAGAATATTTCTAGTCATCACCCATCTGTTCACACTAGGCTTACTTTGGTGGCAAAGTCAAAAAGTAGATTTACAAGATAAAACTGCGATCGCCAAATTCTATCAATTTATCTGGAAACTATTCTTCTTAGAATATCTCCTCTTTCCCCTAACTTGCCTGCTCAAGTACAACAATTAACAATTGACAGCATTACACTTAGCCGAATCAAAAACAGGTCATTCTTCAGGATGACCTATTATTCTATCCCAAGTTGGAGGAACCTATTTGGGATAGCCAGCAATAATAAATCAAACCCAATAACTATCTTGGCTAAATTCGAGTATCTGCAAACCTTAGTTTGTCAGGAAAAGACTTAATTATAAAGTCAAAAGAGTTATTGGTAATCAAGCAAAATTACAAGCCCTTGCATCGACCATAACTTACTCGCCAGAAAGACCAGGAAAGATTAATGGATAAAATACTTACGAAAGGAAAAAAATTTACACAAACCGTAGCATTGTTGCTGACAACAAGCTTAAGCGCACCAATACTTGCTTCTTGTGGAGGCTCAAATACAGCCAACCAAACTCCGGTTAACGATTCTCGTCCCGCAGTCCAAAATACAGCTAATAGAACCGCGCCTGTAACTCCTGCTAGACCCCAAGCCCGTCAAGGACTATCAACCGGACAAAAAGTAGCAATTTTGGCTGGTGCAGCAGCACTTTATTATCTGTACAACCAACACAAGAACAAACAAGAGCAAGGGTCAACAGGCAAATATTATCTTTCCAAAAACGGGCGTGTCTACTATCGTGATGCTCAAGGTCGTGCTCAGTGGGTAACACCACCACCCGGAGGAATCAGAGTTCCCGAAGAACAAGCCCGACAATACCAAGACTTCCAAGGTTACAACGGAAGAACCACAGGCAGAGATCTCAGAGACTTAGCTCCAGTACAATAACCCATTTTGTAAGACTTTTCCGCATTAGTATCCAGCAAAGATAAAGACCATTTGACAAATCAAGGCTATGTGGAAGTTCAACCATCTACACAGCCGTTTAACCAAAGCTTTAAATAGGAGAATGAATCATGGTGGATGGATTTTTCAGAAAAATCGGCGAAATCGCTTTTGGTTCCAATAATGACCAAGAGGATGAACAGGTATATCCAGCTAGCCAAGACCCTTATGGCGATCCCGCTGATGTAGGAATGTATGGTGATGTGCGTCCTGCCAGTGAAGACCCCTACGGCGACCCCGCTGATGTAGGAATGTATGGTAACGTGCGTCCTGCCAGTGAAGACCCTTATGGCGATCCCGCTGATGTAGGAATGTATGGTAACGTGCGTCCTGCCAGTGAAGACCCTTACGGCGACCCAGCGGATATGGGGATGTTCGGTGATGTGCGTCCTGCCAGTGAAGACCCTTACGGCGACCCAGCGGATATGGGAATGTCTGGCGGTGGTTATATGCCCGATCCTTATGCTGGCGACCCATATACCAATCCCCAAGAAGAGGTAATGTCTCGCGGTGGTGAGTTTGGTGATGAAGACTACTACGAAGAGGAAGGCAACAATAGAAGGAATTCCTGGTAATTGTTCTGCCGAAGATTTGTTTGGAGACGCTAGCGGTCATTAGAGAGAGTGAGAGAGAGACAGTGGCAGATAATGCGACTGTCTTTTCTTTTAGTTCCCAAAATTTTGATTGTTAAAGCTGGTATTTGCTTGGCAAAACTACTAGAGTAAATATAGAAAAGTAACCGTTTTCTCTCCAGAGATAGAGGCTTTTCCCAGGAAAAATTTTATTGGCTACCAACCTAAAACAGGACAAAAAGCATTTTTTAGGAGACACGAGCCCGTAGAGACGTTGTATACAACGTCTGTACAGAAAACAGAATAATTTTCTTTCTCCTGTCTCCTGAGTTCTGTCTCCTGTCTTCTACCCTCATGCAACTATCCTGGCGAGAGAACGATAGCTATTGTAGTAACACAACGGAATATATTATTTCTCAGCCTTATGCTGTCCAAAAAACATAAACTGAAAACCTACGGCGGAGGTCGCTACTATGAATTTGAATCAAAAAATTACAGATACCGCCTGTGATGCGGCGTTCACAGGAAAAGAAATTCATCCTTGGGATTCTGGCCCTGCGGTAGCAGAGTTGCAAGGACTCTTACGCGCTCACGGTTACACTATTAGAATTATTGACGGAGACTTTGGTAGCCTGACAGAAGCCGCTGTCAGGTCATTTCAAAAAAAACACGGCTTAAGAATTAATGGCGTAGTCGGGCCGCAAACCTGGGCTGCTTTAAAATCTTCTGTGAAACCAGGTGCTCGTGTCCTCAGACAGGGGTACAGTGGCAGCGATGTATATGAATTACAGGGACTCTTGCAAGTCAATGGTTATGAGATCAACCGAACAGGCATCTTTGACCAGAAGACTAAGTTAGCTATTAAGGACTTTCAACAAAAGCATAAATTAAAAGATAACGGCATCGTCAATAGTATTACTTGGACATTATTGCGAGGCGGCTACCCTGAACCCACTCCTTCTAAAGAGCCTTTTTGGTTATCGAATTTCCTGAAGTGGCGCTGAGGGAATGGGGAGATGGGGGGATGGGGGGATGGGGAGATGAGGGAATGGGGGGGAAGATAATTTAACTAACTCAGGACTTACGCCACTAAATATGGTGGGATGGTGCGTTACACGCTTAGTTAACGCACCCTACGAATAGGTGGGATGGTGCGTTACACGCTTATAGGACTTACGCACTGAAACGAAATTTCGTTGTTCTAGGCATTGGTTATGAGGCTGCAAGGCTGATTCTCTCGTTGAAAATCTGGCTGAGTGCGTAAGTCCTAGCTTAGTTAACGCACCCTACAAATAGGTGGGATGGTGCGTTACACGCTTAGTTAACGCACCCTACAAATAGGTGGGATGGTGCGTTACACGCTTAGTTAACGCACCCTACGAATAGAGGTTTTGCTACCTCCTCACCTTCTCATCTCCCCACCTCCCTACCTCTTCTCCCCCTTCTGCCTTTATTTGATTTGAGCGCTTAAACTAGGCTAAGAGTTATTGTTAAAACCTTTGTTTAAGAATGTCTGAAAAACACAAGTCTATTCACCTGTTGCTGATTACTGTACTTTGCTGTGGCTTTGCTGCGGTTGGGTGTTCTTCTTCGCCGTCGAACTCGACGAATGGCAAAACTTCTGGGCAACCTAGTAGTTCAACGGCTACGACACCTGTTCCTAGTACGGTTCCGGCTGCTCCTAATACGCCGAGTATTGCACAATCTAGTCCGGGTACAACGGCTGGGAGTTCAAGTGTAGAAAGTATTCCTAATATTAGCCAACCAACTAATATTGACCAATCAGCTACAACAGCTGCTGCACCTGCGTCTGGTAGTGCGGCAGATTTTTATCAAAAGGGAATTGCTAGTGCTCAACAAGGGGATCTTAAAAGTGCGGAAGAGTCTTGGCGTAAATCTATTGAGTTAGATCCGAAAAATTCGGTAGTTCATACTAATTTGGGGGTGCTGTTGCAGCGTCAGGGTAAGTTGGATGAGGCGACTTCTCAATATCGGGAAGCTTTGCGTCTGAAGCCTGATGATGTGGAGACGGTGATGAAGTTGGCTGTGGCTTTGGGTGAACAGAAGAAGTTTGATGAGTCGATCGCACAATCACAAACAGCTATTCGTTTGCAGCCGGATTTTGCACCTGCTCACATTGTCTTAGCTATGGCTTTGTCTGAGCAAGGTAAGGCTGATGAGGCGATCGCAAGTTTGAAAAAAGCTCAGGGTTTATGGCAGAAACAAGGGCGAACAGAACAAGCTGTCGGCGTGCAAGCTCAGTTGGCTAATTTGTTAGGAAAACAAGGTAAATTCGCGGAAGCTAGAACTCAAATTCAGCAAGCTATTGCACTCAAACCTGATTTTGCTCCGGCTCATATTTTGTTAGCAGAAATTGCTGTGCGAGAAAATAAACCAGAGGAAGCTATTAGTAGTTTGCAAAAGGCTAAGGATTTATTTAAAAAACAAAAACAAAACGATCAATTAGCCGCTACTCAATGGCAGTTGGCAATGCTCTTGGGACGACAAAAAAAATACGCCGAAGCTGGTACTCAAGCGAAAGAACTGTTGCGATTAAAGCCAGATTTTGCTCCCGCATATATGATGGTGTCGGAAGTTGCTGTGCGACAAGGTAAACCAGCAGAAGCTGTCACTAATTTGCAAAAGGCTAGGGATTTGTGGAAAAAACAGCAACAAAATGACCAATTAGCAGCTACTCAAATGCAGTTGGCAGCGGTTTTGGCACAGCAAAAAAAATACTCGGAAGCTAGCACCCAAGTGGGAGAAGTGTTGCAGTTAAAGCCAGATTTTGCTCCGGCACATCTTTTGGTGTCGGAAATTGCTCTGCGACAAGCTAAACCAGAGGAGGCTGTAACTAGTTTGCAAAAGGCTAAGGATTTGTTTAAAAAACAACAACAAAATGACCAATTGGCAGCTACTCAAATGCAGTTGGCAGTGGTTTTTGGACAGCTAAAGAAATACTCGGAAGCTAGTGCGGAAGCTAGAGAGTTGTTGCAATTAAAGCCTGATTTTGCTCCGGCTTATTTGGTATTAGGGGAAGTGGCAAAAGTCCAAAGTAATAATAGTGAGGCGATCGCTAATTTCCAAAAGGCTAAAGAGTTATTTACAAATCAAGGCAGAAATGAGGAAGCACAAAAAATTGATACATTGATCCAACAACTGAACACAAAGCAGTAATTTATGTCGATTCAAGCAGGCAAAGTCTATATTGTTGGTGCTGGCCCAGGTGATTTAGATTACTTGACTGTGCGGGCACAAAAAGTGTTAATGCAAGCGGAAGTTTTAGTGTATGATGCTTTGGTGGATGCTCAACTTTTGCAGTTAGTACCAGCAAATTGTTGCCTGTTTGATGTGGGAAAACGTGGCGGTAAACCCAGCACAAAACAAGCTGAAATTAATTGTTTGCTAGTTGAAAAATGTCAGCAAGGAAAACAAGTAGTCCGGCTAAAAAGTGGCGATCCGTTTATTTTTGGTCGCAGTACTTCGGAAATTCAAGCGTTGAAAAGCTCTGGTTGTAGTTTTGAAGTCATACCCGGAATTTCTTCGGCTTTAGCAGCACCTTTATTAGCCGGAATTCCTTTGACCGATCCCGTGTTAAGTCGCTGTTTTACGGTGTTTAGCGCCCATGAACCAGATGAGTTGGATTGGGAGGCAATCTCTCGGATGGAAACTTTGGTGATTTTAATGGGGGGGAGAAATCTGGCGGAAATTGTGACTCGGTTGCTGAGGTTTGGTCGATCGCCAAAAACCCCCATCGCCGTAATTCGTTGGGCGGGACATCCCGAACAACAAGTTTGGACAGCAGAACTGCAAAATGTCGTTCAGGTAACAGCTAATTTTTCTCTTTCACCAGCAGTAATAGTAATAGGTGCGGTTGTAGGGTTACACCCCTATTTGCAAAGTATTGATTCAGATCATATATTTTGATAGCAGATTAAGTTAAACTGCTTAATTATCAAGATTGCTCTGGAACTAATAACAACGTGAATCAGATTAACCCAGAACTTCCTTTGGCAGGCACGACTATACTAGTAACTCGTGCGGCTGGACAATCTAGCGAGTTTTGCCAATTGTTGCAACAGCAAGGGGCAGTAGCGATCGAAATGCCCGCTTTAGAAATTACTCCTCCTTCGAGTTGGTTTGCTTTGGATGAAGCGATCGCTAATTTACATACTTTTGATTGGTTAATTCTCACTTCGACTAACGGTGTAGATTACTTCTTTAGCCGATTGCAAGACAAAGGGCAAAATCCGCACATTTTAGAGCCAGTTAAAATTGCGGTTGTCGGAAAAAAAACGGCGGGATCTCTAGCACAATATGGCTTATCTCCTGACTTTATTCCGCCTGATTTTGTGGCAGATTCTTTAGTAGAACATTTTCCTGAAGAGTTAGCAAACCAAAAGATTCTTTTTCCCAGAGTGGAAACAGGCGGGAGGGAAGTTTTAGTCCAAGAATTAACCGCTAAAGGTGCAAAAGTAGCAGAAGTTCCCGCTTACCAGTCCGGTTGTCCTAGTTCAATTGCACCGGAAATTTTAGAAGCATTACAGCAGCAATCTATAGATATCATTACTTTTGCTAGCTCCAAAACTGTGCAATATTTTTATCAGTTAGTTAAAGATAAATTAACATTAGATAAGTTAGAAAAAATTACTGTGGCTTCGATCGGCCCCCAAACCTCCAAAACCTGTCAACAACTACTAGGAAAAGTTGACATAGAAGCAACAGAATACACCCTGGGGGGATTAACTGAAGCAATTGTTAAGTCACAAACCCACCGTCAAGCTACGCTGTGACGGGGGCTTGAAAGAGCCCAAGATGTGACCAGTTCACCTAAGTCTTCAGGTAAACGTTATCTAATTCATGACACCTACAGGTGCGTGCCAGCTTGAGCTTCTGTCGCTC